>CALKXO010000028.1 GCA_938003615.1 uncultured Pirellulaceae bacterium
TGCCACAACTCTGATTGCAATCGGAATCACCTCCACTCTATCGCGCGGCGGCGTCCTAGCAATGATGCTTGGGGTTATGTTAACGCTGGTTTTTTACGGCATGGCTCGACGTCCGTCGTTCACTGGTTTTATCTTTATTCCGATGGTGGTGTTAACCATTGGAATCGCGGGGTGGGTAGGGTTTGCTGACAAATTACTGAACCGACTAGACCGCACCAATTTTGAAAGTAACGATCGAATATCTCACTGGCAAGAAACGTGGCCCGCAATTTCAGACATGGGGACGTTGGGGTCTGGTCTAGGATCTTACGAACACGTGCACCGTCTTTATCGGGCCACCGCGGAGAAAACTATTTTCACTTTCGCGGAGAGCCAATTTTTCCAGACATTGGTAGAGATGGGATGGCTAGGCTTGCTACTTCTTGCGGGATCGTGGGCGCTCGTTTTTCACTACGCGGCGTTTGCGCTTTGGCATGGCCGGTCTCCTGCAACGATTGCGATCGGGACGATGGGAATTTTCTTGTGTATCTCAATAATGGCCGCATCGGCATTTGATTTTGGACTGTATCAATCGGCGAATATGATCGCCATGGCAGTTGTGACAGGTGCACTGGCCTACAACGCACATTCACTGGCCGGCCGTCTGAAGGATCATTCATGGTTGCAGTACCAAGTACCAAATTCCTACTGTCAAGTAGTCGCCTTGGTCTTATTCTCCGGAGTCTTTGTGGCTGGACTCGGGCTTCATAACCGAGCCAGGATTGATTCCAAACGTATCGTTAGTCCAAAGTACTTTACTTCCTCCAGTCCCGATTTAGAGACAACAGAGCGGCTCATTTCCGAACTACAACCGTTAGTCAGAAGAGCTCCAGTCAGCCGCGGCCTTAATTACCTTTCGCTACTCTACGTGCAACGCATGCGGCTCCAACATTTTTCGCAGCTAGTAACAGGCGCGTCAGATACTACTGATAAAATGTCGGAAGAGAAGAAGCTGAATTTTGTGAACAACCTGTGGGTGCTGACCTCGCTTGAACACGTTCACGAACATATCTATTCCCTCAAGCGTGAATCATCGGTACTTAGCGCTCGCGCCTACCAACAGCAGCCGTTTATTCAAGAGAACATTCGCCAAGCGATCAATGCACTCAATTTGAGTCGACGAAGTTCATTGCTTCAGCCGAGCCAACAGATCCGATTGACGCGACTCTACGCAATTCTCGGCGCCACGCGCAAGGCAAGCAAGCATGCCGCGATTGCAGCCGAACTTGCCCCCGGAAGTTTGCCCATTTGCAAACTTGCGGGAACTTTTCACCTTCAGTCTGGCAATAGTGAACAAGCGGCACCGTTCATTCGACGCTATTTAGAACTGGCACCGCAACGTTTCAATGAAATTGCAGATCTAATCAGCGGTAGAACCACACGGAAAATCTCTCCGCCCGATGAGAAAACGATATTAGACCACTTCCTTCCAGATGATCCCAAAATAATTTACGAATACATGACGACAAGAATGCTTCCATCTTCTCCAATACGCGAGAAAGGCCTGAGAAAGGCAGGCCTACTTCTGAATGATGTTTCCCCAGCTGACCACCGAGGCATGGTTCTAAGTGCGCGTGTGAAACTCGCGCTAGGACTCACCGACGAAGCGATTGAACTATTCAAAGACTCACTAGTTTCCAGTCCGGCCGATTTTGAAGTCCAAACTCAAATTGTGCTCCTGCTTAATTCCCAAGGCAAATACCGTGAATCAATTGGAAGGCTCGAAGATCTGATGAAAACAGACTACATCAACAGCAAAAGATACAGCAGGCTACTAAAACAGACCCGAGACCAAGCAAGAGAGCATTAATGATCGCGTGAGCCGCGATTTGCTTCAAGTTCATACATCTGACAACTAGAATAGAAACAAATCCCCCCACGGAGCATCCCCCTATGGGTTTCTCCTGAACCAAGAAGTGCTGGACTAGAAAAAACATGGCAAGCATCCTGATCATCTTTGCCCTTTCGCTGCTGATCTCATGGGCGCTACTACCGTGGTTTTCCAAATTGGCGATTAAAGCTGGCTTGGTGGACAATCCCGACAAAAGTAGAAAGCTTCATGAGAAACCGATTCCGATGGTAGGCGGAATCACAGTCTTTTTCACCGTTTCGTTGATGGTGGGTGCCACCTTCGCTCTCACCAGCCTTGACTTCCCGATACTGACAAAACTGGACGGTAGGCTCGCAAGCTGGCTAGGATATCCAGTGGACTACCTCGCCCTTCGCAGAATTCGTTCCGCGGTTCTCCAACAGTATTTTGGACTGTTCATTGGTAGCCTCATTCTATTGCTAGTTGGCGTGTTAGATGACCGATTTGGCATTCGTGGACGCCAAAAGCTCTTTGGGCAGTTCCTTGCCACTACGGTGTTGGTCATTTACGGATACCGCTTCGATTCGCTCGCGTTCTTGGGTATTGATGTCGAGCTAGACCTTTTCTCAATTTTTTTCATCTACGGATGGGTATTGGCTTCCATCAATTCAGTCAATCTGCTCGATGGGGCCGACGGCATCGCAGGGACAATCGGAATCATCATGTCGCTTGCTCTCACCATCATGCTTATGTCGCAGGGGAGAGTCGTGGACGCGGTAGTTGCGGTTTCATTGGCAGGAGCTCTCATCGGATTTCTCCGCTTTAATTTTCCGCCTGCGTCAGTCTATCTAGGCGACGCTGGCAGCATGCTGATCGGATTCCTCCTCAGTGCGTTGGCAATTCGAAGTACGGTCAAACAGAACTCGATCTACGCTTTTGCGGCCCCCCTCGCTTTGCTGGCAATTCCCTTTATTGATACCTCCGCGGCAATCATTCGCAGAAGATTGACCGGAAGAAGCATCTTTGCAGTTGATAGAGGCCACCTACACCACAAATTGATGAAACGGGGTTTCGGCCCGAAGACGAGTCTAGTCTGGGTGGCGTTGATGAGCGCAATGTCTGCTGCTGGCGGCGTCATTGCACTTGTTTGGCGACAACCAGAATATGCCGTGCTGGCAATTATCTGTGTCATCGTGGTGATGATTGCTAATCAGATTTTCGGTATTGCAGAAACCGAACTGATTCTGAAACGCGCTTACGGGCTATCACGGAAGCTAATAAGAAATCCGGGAGCCGTCTCACGCACGAAACCGCTTACCACTGCCGTCCACGTCCAAGGCGACCTTGACTGGAGCACCGGATGGGAAGCACTAAGCACCTACGCGGAGCAAAACCAACTCCAACAATTAATCTTTGACATCAATGCTCCTTGGCTGCATGAGTCGTTTCACGCCAAACTAACCAGCCGGGAAAAAGTGCGCGAAGCCAATTACTTGTGGGAGTCAGTTTTACCATTAATCGCGGATGGTAAGATTTTCGGCAGCGTGGCTTTTAAGTGCTCGCAAGACAACCCTAAGTGCCATCGCGAGATCATCGCCGAACTGCTCGACATTGGAACCGGGCTGGAGTCTTTGATCTGCGGTAACGTCTCTGAGTCCCCGCAAACGGCCACTGACGAAACGCCGCCTACTGACGCACCGGATAAGATTTCCAAGCTATCAAACTAAGCTCGGCACAGACCTCATACTCCCGTTTGAATTCGGCCAGAGTTTGGCTCCTTGAGCAAACACGATCTGTCATTTTTTCCTTGGTGCGCTGACGAAAATCTTGTAGACTTGAGTTACGAAAGTGGTTCAACTCACGGAGTTCAAATGTCGCATAAACTGTACTACGCTCAGCGGTGTCCTACTTGTCAAAAAATGCTATCGATCGACGTCGTGACACTGGGCTTTAGTGTTGTTTGTCGCCATTGCCAATCGGAATTTATAGCGAAGGACGACGCGCAGTCGTCTGCAGCGATGGACGACCCCATTAATTTTTGGATAAACTTCACTGACCTCGGCCAGAAGACGGGAGTATCCGAAGCCCGAAATTCACCTGAGGCCTTTCTTGGCAATGACATGAACAGACGTCCTCGATAGTTCTTTTCAGGCCCGAGATGCCTCTTCTTGGGCCTGAAACCCTAGATTGACCCTGTCTTTGGCAGTCTCCCCGAAACTTTCCGCCAATTGGGTGGTTCAAGAAGCTACATTCCGCCACGTACTAGCTAAAGCTGTTTTTTTTTGCGAAACTTGACGTATAGTCTTACAGCACGATTGCAGTACTTGGCTGCCTCGAAATCAGATACTAACAGGAAGATAACATGAGTCGATTTTTGATTGTTTTGACAGCGTTTGTTTGGGTTGCTCTTGGTACTTTGGGCGACGAAACGATGGCTCACACTGTCTTCAAAAAGTCAATTGAAAAAGCCTACCCTGTCATGAAGGTAAGCTGCAACGCGTGCCACAAAAAGGGTGAGAAGAAAACCGTCCGTAATGATTTTGGCGAGCTATTTTTCAAAGAAATGAAAGCTGATAAAGTCACTCAAAGCTGGAAGGACGCGAAGGCCAACGGACGTGACGCTCAAAAAGCCTATGAGAAGGACACAATGACTCCGTTGTTTGAAGCCGCATTGAAGAAGATCATGAAAGCGACCGTTCCAGAAGTCGAAGGCGTCACAAACCCCGACGCGGGTAAAACTTGGGATGAAATGATCAACGCAGAAAAAGTTGATGGCATGACAATCGACCAGAAGAAGAAAGAAAAGCTCGAAAAGGAAGCCGCTGAAAAGGCAGCGGCCGAGGCAGCCGCGCCACCGGCAAATGAAGACGACAAGTAGACGCGTATAACCGACTGGCTACTCGATAAGCAACTGGCTTTCAAAGCGCTTTCAAGGCCGTCCGCGAGTAACAACTGACCGATCCAAAAAGAATCCTGCTATCCAGCGTGAGAGCAGGATTTTTTCGTGCGCAGATAGACTGTCATCAGGAATCGGCAACCAGGGATCGAACAGAAAACGCAGATACGTTCTCTACCTAGCCAAACAACAAGTCACTCCCAGTCACTTCTCAATGGCGTCGTAGATCAAGCCTTTGAGCTTGAACTCGGTCAAAAATGAATACGGCATAACTTGTTCCAAAGTGATGACGATCAGATCATCATCCGCCGGAGATACCCAATAATGCGTACTGGCAGCGCCGCCCCAACCGTATTCCCCCACGTGCCCATCAGGGTCCCAGTCACTCATCTCCTCACGCACGCAAAATCCAAAACCGAATCCGACTCCCCATCGCACTTCTTCCCCGAACTTAATCCAGCCAACTTCTTTTGAAAGTTGATTGGATGTCATCAAGGCGATCGTTTCAGGTTTCAAGTAATGCTTCCCCTGAAATTCACCATGGTTGGCGACCATCATCAAGAAACGCATGTAGTCACGGGCCGTTGAGACCAAACCGCCGCCACCACTAAAAAACGCTGGACGATTCAAATAGTCGCCATCCTGATCAATTGCTCTAAGTTCCAGATTTCCCTTACCTTGGGATGTGTAGATCGATGCAAACCGGCTCTCTTTTCCCGGTTCTACAAAGAAACCGGTGTCTGTCATCTGCAACGGCGTGAAAAAACGCTCTTGAAGAAACTCATCCAACGGCATTCCTGAAGCAACCTCAATCACACGGCCGAGCACATCGATTGAAATGCCATACCGCCAATCCGTTCCGGGTTCGAAAAGCACAGGCAAGCCGCCGAGGTTCTTTTGCATCTCCTCCAAAGGCAAGGAGAAGTCCAAAATCTTCTGGATTTTGAAAGCCCTGTTGTAGGCCGAGTGTTCGGAGTCTTCGTAACTGTACCCCGCCGTGTGGGTCATTAGATTCGCGACCGTCATTGTTTGCCTCGCCGCGACAGTGGAATCACCTTGAGCAATTTTCAAATCAGCGAGCTCGGGAAGATACTCTGAAACGGGATCGTCAACGGCCAACTTTCCTTCGTCACACAACATCAGCGCTGCTGCCGTGGTGATCGCCTTAGTCATAGAAAAACATCGCATAATGGTGTCGGTCTCCATCGGGCGACCGGAAGTAATTTCCATCATGCCCCAAGCTTTGTTCATCACGATCTTTCCTCGTCTCGCGATGATGATCACGCCACCGGGAATTCTGTTCTCCTCAACCAGTTCCTCCATCGCTTTTTCCACAAGCAATAGTTTCTCTGCAGACATACCGACCTCGGCCGCCGTCGCCACTGGGATTTCTTGCGATAAACAATCCTTGCTTAGCCCTCCCGAAATCAGCATGAAAAGAAAAAGAGCTACGACTTGAATCAATGGCTTCATGAATATCTCCCGGTGAATTAGGAACCGTACTTGACCAGAACAAAACGGCCCAAGACGCACTCAATGATAGCCACAACCCGAGCGATAGCCACAACCCAGACGCGCGCTTTGTAGACGAACTGCTTGGCAAACTGTAAGCAGAACATGTACGCCTGATGCTGCGGACCGAACTGGCTCAAATCTAAGTCAGCCCGCAGCAAAGATACCCCCTTGGCTACGTTAAACTCTTCGCTACGTTACCCCTAGCCGACGCCGTAAAAAACGCTCGCGAACGGGCAGTTGAGAAACCGCTAGAGATGGACTTTGCTGAACCAGATGTACCAGAAAATCTATCTCCTGATCGAAACGCATCGGATTCAGAAGTTTTAGGCTTCCGACAAAGCCAACCGAGCTGGTTGGTTGAACCATCCAATCGCAAAATTGACCGAATGCTGCCACGGTTCAATGCCAGGCAGTCGGGAGGCGTGTTGCCAGTATTGTCGGATTTGATTAAGCGATTGCAGATCGACCGATTCAAGATCGACTGCTGGCAAACCAGCAGCCAACAGACGGCCAGTAGGCATCTCAAAGAAGGGCTGGCAACTGGCAGGCGCACTCCGCACCAAAGGATTCACTGACAAAAAATCGCCGGCGAGGCCACTAGGAAAGCCTGCTATCTGCTGCACACTGAAACTGGCACCAACGCTATCAAAACTAATCTCGTTCAACCCACTGTCACCCATCACCATACTGATAGACGTGCTAGGCTCACTCAGAACATACGGGGAAAGGTTCGACTTGCTTGGACCGCTTGCAGGTGATCCAAAAAACACAAACAAAACAGCCAGCAATGTTGACCAACCCGCGAATCGACCGCGTGTTGATTTGGCGTTTCCTTGATCAGCAGATGTTGCCCGTGAAAGCATACAGGTCGACTCGCTTGCACCTTCATCTCCCCAATCAACACCAGCGTGATTTCCAGCAAGCAGTTCGGTCGCCTCAAGCATACTCTGGTAGTTCTCCACCAATGCTTGGCAACGAACGCAATTCCGCCAATGCGCGTCGTAAAGCGACTCACTAGGGGCACCACGAAGGTCCATCCAGTCGTTTAGTCGCCGTTCAAACAACAAACAATCATCGCCGCCTTCAACATCGCCGCCTTCAACAACGCCGGATTCAGATGATTCCTCAATTGACGATGGACAACTGGCAGAAGATTTCTCACCGGTCGTTTTTGCCACAAAGCACCCCGCGATTCTGCAACGTAGTGACAATCTCTCTGCGGGCGCGGTGGACCCAAGTTTTCACCGTCCCCAGCGGTACTTTTAAATCGGCCGCTATCTCGGCATATCCCATTTCAGAAAAATGGAACATCTGAAACGCCGTCCGATACTCACAACGAATTCCGTCTAACGCCAAATTGATCTCTTCGGCCATTTGATGGCCTTTCCGAACCTCTACACTGTCGTCCGCGATTGGAACTTCCAGCGGAAAATGAGTTGGGCGACGCTTACGCTTGGAAAGTCGAGTTCGACAGCGGTTACCTGCAATCGTCATCAGCCAAGGTTCGAATTTTCGAGTCGGATCCCAGCGATGGAGGTTTTTCGCGACGCGCACGAAGGTCTCCTGTGTTGCATCCTCAGCGTCCTCACGTTGGCCCAGCATGCGATAGCACAAACCGTAAACCTGCCCACGAAAACGCTCAATTAGAGTGCTAAACGAAAACTCATCGCCCGCAAGGCATTGCGTGACCAGCATCGGTAATTCATCCGCCATTGTTTTCTCCCATCATGGTCTTCCTATTCATACTCCAATCCGGCACCGAAAGTTTGGCCCAGAGCTGGAAATATTCAAAAGAAAGACAATAATTCGAGGCATGCGGACAGTTATTGGAAACCAATCGGTCAAAATGGAAACCAATCCGTGAAAAGCGCGTCTACACCAACAAAAACAGCCGATCCCGCTAAGGATCAGCTGTTGGTTTAACTTCGCTAAATTGAAAACGCTCTGCCTCAAGAAGCCCTGTCCGTCAGGGACGTTCCACTGAAGGTTGATTCTACCGACGGTTAAAAAACTGCTTCAACACATCGCCTGCAGCGTTCGTCGAATCGACATGCTGGCTTTTGGGAACAGACGGTAACTTCCCTGGCTTATCTTTTCGTTCACTGACAGCCGACCCCTCTTCGACTTCCAATTCCTCTGCGGAATCAGAATCCTTGGCTCCAGCAGTCACCGTATTCTCATTGAGAAATTCCTGTGTTTCAGCAGTACTAAGCTGAACGGTGTCTTGCGGGTTGAATTCCTCTTTTTCGTCAAACGGTGAACCGTCCTCATCATCGGCCAGCCAATCAGTAATGCTGTCTTCAATTGAGCCAGCAGGCTTGGCTTCCACTGTCCTTGAAGCCGCTTCAACTGCATTCTTCACCTTGCCTTTTTTGACACTCGCCTTAGCGGCATCAATCACCATTTCAAACTGTAGTCTACCAACCCGAATGCGATCTCCAGGCTTGGCAGTATGCTCACCTTTAAGCTGCTCTCCGTTGACAAACGTTCCGTTGCGACTACCCATGTCTGCAACAATCACTTTTCCGTCGACGACCTTGATTGAACAGTGGCGTCGACTGACCAAGTCACTTGACGGCTTCAGATGAGCCGTATCCCCACGACCAATAACAAATTCAGGCACCGAAATCTTGATTTCGCGACCGTCGTTTTTGCCACCAATGATCTTTAAAAAAACCTGCATCCCCAAGTTTCCTCCAATAAATTAACGGCCTCGAATTTTCTGGCTTGCTGAAAAGCGTCTCAGCTTCTCGATTACAAGCACCGTCGATGCCTTTGACTTACACTAATTATGATCGGCACACCCTTAGAGTCAAATACATGACATAAGGAACGAATAAAGGAATTTATTCAATCAAGGAGAAGTGCTTGAGATGTTAACACACCCTACTGCGTCCGCAATCCCAAATTGGGTTCGGTTATCTACCGTTAAAATAGTACGATCGCCCAGCACAACCCAAACAGATCGGATTACCCAATCACCATGACTCTTAATCCCCCATTTTCTCGAAAAACCGGTTTAACCGTCTCCTCTTAAGACAGGATCCTTTTAGGTTACTTTTTGGCCAACCAATTCGAATTTCCAAAAGTTTTCTCGACAATATTTTCTGCAATTTCTTTTTGCTCAAAAGTCAGCTTGGCCGGTTTGAACGCCACTAAAAGCCTTTTGGACAGCCTTTCCACAAGTTCTTCCTGCAAACCCGGTTCGTCTATGACGAGGCCACTCAAATCCTCGATCCCCGCCAGCTCGTCTGCAGCAGGTGATTTTCGCAATAGTAGTGACGTGTGTTGCAAAATCGCGCTCTTTGCACGTCTTTGTGCACTACCGCCCACCTTCTGCCCGTCCAAGATAATGTCGCCGTCAGTTCTCCTATGAAAACAGAGAAATGGGCTCCGCGGTCTGCCCCCCAACGCGTCTTTCCCTCTTACTGCTTCCGTTCCAGCTTCACTCATCGCTCTTTGATATTGGCCCGCATCGACGCCGAGACTCTGTAATGAGCTAACAATGCAAGCGTGAACGGTCTGGTAGAGATCATTGTTCTTTTTCGACCAGCGATTTTCACTTGGCAACGCCAGCGAGAAGGTCAACTCCTGATCATGGACGATTGCACCGCCACCTGAGGCCCGCCGCACCACGGGGCATTGGACACTTTCCGGATGTAAAGCGCGATCGGCAAGCTTTTGAAAATAGCCCAACGAAAGAGTGGCCGTTTCCCAACGGTAAAACCGTAGCGTCGCCATTCCGCTCTGTTGGGCTGTCAACAACAGCGCTTGATCGACAGCCATATTCCAAGCCCCTTCAGCTGGAGCATCAATAATTAAATTAGCAGTTTCGACTTGGTCAAACAATGTTTTCTTACGCTAAAGAAAGTGGTGACTTATTGCAGCCAGACGCTGAACATCTACTGTTTCGGATCTTCGTATTCTGACATCGGAGGACACGAACAAACGAAGTTCCGATCGCCATAAACATCATCGATCCGGTTGACCGCCGGCCAGAATTTTCCTGCTCCACTATTCGCTTGATTTGGCAGCACCGCCTCTTGCCGCTCATACGGTCTTTCCCAACCAGCGTCAACGAGATCGGCAAGCGTATGAGGAGCCCGTCGTGGCAAACTTTCTTCCACTGGGACTTGTCCGTTTTCAACCGCCCGAATCTCTTCGCGAATTTGCAGCATCGCATCACAGAACCGATCCAACTCGGCTTGCGACTCGCTCTCAGTTGGTTCGATCATCATCGTTCCCGGCACCGGCCAACTCATTGTGGGGGCGTGGAACCCGTAATCCATCAGCCGCTTTGCGATATCGACCTCATTGATCCCACTAGATTCCCTGATCGGTCGAATGTCAATAATGCACTCGTGTGCCACACGCTCGTTCTGTCCGGTATACAAAACGTCGTAAGCACCTTTCAACCGCGCCGCGACGTAGTTGGCATTGAGGATCGCGACTTCGGTCGCTAGCCTTAATCCACGCCCACCCATCATATTGATGTAAGCCCAAGAGATCGGCAGGATAGAAGCGCTCCCGAGCGCCGCTGCCGATACCGCATGATGGCCTTGCGCGCTTTCGCCGTTGTTGGGATCGGCATCGGTGGCGGATTGAGCCAAAACATGCCCCGGAAGAAACGGAGCCAAATGCTTCTTCACTCCGATCGGCCCCATCCCCGGACCTCCTCCGCCATGGGGAATACAAAACGTCTTGTGCAGGTTCAAATGCGAGACGTCCGAGCCAAGATCTCCCGGAGTAACCAGTCCCACCAGCGCGTTCATGTTTGCGCCATCCATATAGACCTGGCCACCACGATCATGAACAATCTGACACGCCTCGCGCACCGTTTGCTCAAACACGCCATGCGTACTTGGATAAGTAATCATCAGGCTCGATAAAGCATCCGCGTGCTGTTCGGCCTTGTCTTGCAGATCTGCGAGGTCAATGTTCCCGGATTCATCGGTTTTCACGACCACAACATCTAATCCCATCATCGTTGCGCTGGCCGGGTTGGTGCCGTGTGCCGAACTGGGGATCAAACACACCTTCCGATGGCCTTGGTCCAAACTTTCATGGTAACGCACGATCGCCAACAACCCCGCATACTCGCCCTGAGCACCTGAGTTAGGTTGCATTGAAATCGCGTCGTATCCGGTAATTTCAACTAGCCACCGCCCCAATTCATCAACCATCTCCCGGTAACCGGTGGTTTGTGACTCGGGGGCAAACGGATGCACTTTCGAAAACTCAGGCCAACTGACCGGCGCCATCTCAGTGGTCGCGTTGAGCTTCATGGTGCATGAGCCCAGTGGAATCATGCCATGAGTTAAAGAAAAATCCTTGTTCTCCAAGCGCTTAAGATAGCGCAGCATTTCGGTCTCGCTGCGATACGCATGAAAAACGCCGTGGGTGAGGAATTCCGACTGTCGCACGAGAGCGTCGGGAATACTGGCCGCATCTAAATCGACAGAACCAAATTCGATCTCGCGATCTTCCTCGCCAATCTCAACGGCCTGGTCATCACTTCCCAAAAACACGTCGAGCACCACAAACAGGTCTTCAAGCGTTTTCGTTTCGTCAAAGCTAATGCCGATCTGGTCGCGTCCTACGATTCGGAAATTAACAGCCGAAGCATGCCCACGAGCGATGATTTCATCGCGTTGCTCGGGAGACGAGGCCTGCACCAATAACGTATCGAACACATTTTCATGAACGATTTCAAACCCCTCCTGTACCAAGCCGGCTCGTGCCATCTCGGTCAACACATGGACGCGCTGAGCAATCGTCTTGAGCCCTTCTGGACCGTGATAGATCGCGTACATGGCTGCCATGTTGGCCAGTAATGCTTGGGCCGTACAAATATTCGATGTGGCTTTGTCGCGGCGAATATGTTGCTCGCGCGTTTGCATCGCCATCCGCAATGCGGTCTTCCCGATGCTGTCCTTTGAAACGCCAATAATTCGGCCAGGAGCCGTTCTCTTGAACTTGTCACGAGTCGCAAAAAACGCCGCGTGCGGCCCCCCGAATCCCAAAGGCACACCAAAACGCTGAGCACTTCCCACTACCACGTCAGCCCCCATCTCTCCGGGAGGCTTAAGCAGCGTCAGCGCCAACAGATCGGCCGCCACTGCGACCAACGCCCCGGCTGACTGCGCTGTCTTGATTGCCGGTTTAATATCACGTACCTGTCCGGTCGATCCCGGATACTGCAACAACGCCCCGAAGCAATCGGTCTCCGCCAGCTGCTCCAAAGGCCCGACAATAATCTCGAACCCTTGATGCTTTCCGCGCGTTCGAATCACGTCCAATGACTGAGGGTGAACATCATCAGCCACAAAGAAAGCTTGGCTTTTGGATTTCTTATTGGAGCGCCGACACAACGTCATCGCCTCTGCCGCCGCAGTCGCTTCATCAAGCAACGATGCATTGGCAAATTCCATCCCCGTCAGATCCATGACCATTTGCTGAAACGCCAACAACGTTTCCAACCGCCCCTGAGCAATCTCTGCTTGGTAGGGCGTGTAAGCCGTGTACCATCCCGGATTCTCCAACACATTACGGGCGATGACTGCCGGCACATGCGTTCCGTAGTATCCCGCACCAATAAACGAATTAGCGACCGTGATTTCGTCTGCGTAAGCTCGCAACCGATCAAGTGTCGCGGCCTCCGACTCCGGTTCTGGCAGCGCAAAATCGCCTTTGAACAGCAACGGTTCCGGAATCGTAGATTCCATCAGCCCGCCCAACGAATCGGCGCCGACGGTATCGAGCATTCCCTGAATCTCGTCTTCGCCTGGTCCAATATGCCGCCGGATGAAGGCGTCGCCCTGCAACAATTGGCTAATCGAAGCCACCTCGTCGCAGCCATGTTCATGAGCTTCGTGAGCGTATTCTGTCATCGGATCGTTCATAATTTCGTCGGTAGTCTTAACTGCACTGCGATTCATAAGCACCATGGTCCAGCAATTTCGCCAGCCCCTGATCGTCGGTAAGTTTCACTTTGATCACCCACCCGGCTCCATAAGGATCCGTGTTCAACACTTCCAAATTGTCTGGCAGACTCGTGTTCACCTCGACCACTTCGCCATCGACGGGGCTGAACAGATCGCTGGTCGCCTTGACCGATTCGACTTCGCCGAACGACTCTTCGCGCGCGACGGTGGCACCAACCTCCGGCAGCTCCATGTAGACGACATCACTGAGGGCCTCGACGGCGTGAGCCGAGATGCCGATGGTGCCAATTTTCTCTCCGTCCACGTCGGCCACGTGAATCCATTCGTGAGATTCAGCAAAAAGTAGTTCTTCAGGTTTCACTTCAGACTCCATTTCAAAAAGGTGTTCTGTTTCTTTGATGTATAAAATTAGCTTTTCGGACGTCGGTAAAAAGGTAACGTCACGACTGTTGCAGCGTGTGTTTTCCCACGAATATCAACATCGACTTTTGTCCCAACCGGAGAAAATTCTGGCGACAGATAAGCCATCGCGATTGGTTTTTCAAGCGTCGGAGACAACGTGCCGCTGGTCAGCGTGCCAACACGCGCTCCATCGACCAGCACGGGGCAACCCTCTCTGGCCGGGCGTCGACCTACCAGTTCAATACCGACCCTTACAGGATCCTTTTGTGCTTCTTTCGATTTTACGATCGCTTCGTCGCCGCAAAATTTTCGCCCTTTGTGGTTGATGGCAAAACCCAATCCGGTGGAAGCGGCATTGATCTCCTCAGACAGTTCGTGGCCGTACAGCGGCATCCCTGCTTCAAGGCGGAGCGTATCGCGCGCCGCCAGCCCGGAGGCGCCTCCACCAATAGCCTGCGCTTGGTCAGCAACTTTTTCCCACAGGCCTTCGGCAACGCGCGCGTCAACAATCAACTCGCAGCCATCTTCGCCTGTGTACCCCGTGCGCGATAGAATCGCCCACTGATCGTCCACTTTCCCAACCACACCGGCATAATACGCCAATGACTCAGGATCAATCGAAGACAGTTTCGCTATAATTTCGTTGGCGCGTGGGCCTTGCACCGCAATCATAGCGGTCTCTTCGGTCCGATCCTCCAGACGAATATCGGAACCTTCGGGAATGTGTGATTGGAACCAGTTGACCAGCTTCTCACGGTTGCTCGCATTCACAACAACCATATAGAAAGATTCGCCGCTCTCTTGCGAAGGTGAAAACGCTCCTGCGTCATCAGGATGGCAGGCCAAGTGATAAACCAGCACATCATCGAGGATCATTCCGTTTTCATTGGTCACCAGCGAGTAACGAATTTTACCCGCGTCCACGCCTGCGATTCGGCGAGTCATCAGTCCGTCGATCCATGAGGCGACGTCGGTGCCGAAGAAAAAGAAGCGGCCCATGTGAGAGACATCGAATAACCCGACCGCTTTGCGTGTCTGATGATGTTCCTGAATCACGCTTTGATACTGCACCGGCATCGACCAGCCCGCAAAATCGACCATTCGCCCGCCATGTTTCTCGTGCCAATGCGAAAGCGGAGTCAATTTAAGGACGGTGTTGGCCGTAGACATGAATGGGTTTCCCGTTTTCGCTGAAGGTTCAGCCATTGTGCTTGATTTTGATCAACCACAATCGCGCAGAACCGCCGAACAGACCGATACTACGGTCAGTGGTGACTCAGAAAGATGTTAAAGAACTGACCGAAATCTTACCGAGCCTCCGGCGAAAAAACCAGCGCCTTTTCTGGGACTTTGCTTCGTAAATTCCCAATTTCAAATCGACCCAAACACCAACTCGCGTAGTCCTTCTTGTAGGGAATTTGAAACGTAATCGACTTGGTTTTCTAACGCTTGAGGACTTGGTTAAGCACATGAACGGCACCGTTCTTCACCACGCGACCGGAAACTTTAACACGTTCCACAAACATTCTGTCATTTCCCTTCCCCACGTTCGCCCGCACGCTGGCAATGGTTCCGTCTTTGGTGTCATCGACGAAGGGGCCCTGACCAGAATTGATCCGTGTCCCCGCGAAACCTTGCACGACAACAGCGCCCTCAGAATTGACATCCACCTGAATCTGGTTGTCTCCACGGAAAAACAGCGCCCATCAGCTTGAATTACATTGACGTTTCCAGCTAACATCCGTCGTGCTTCAAGACTCGAGTATTCGCCTGCAGAGCGCCGGCGACGCACTCCGCCGATCGAACTACAAAAATCTCAATTTGTTTCTCACTCTTCCGATGTGATGTATTGTCGGTTGGTGATCACAATCATTCCAGCGACCAATGCCACGGTCGTCATCAGCAAAATGCAGCCCACATGCATCCATACCGGCCAAGCTGGACCAAACTGAAACCGATACTCGCTTTCCGGATACGGCACAAACCAGCCCAGCCACGACAGCCCCGTCTCGCGTAAGTGGTAGCTCATCGTGAACTTGCTGACCACTGCCGGAAGACCAGCCAAGATGCCCTCAACACCAATTAGAAAACCAGCGCCAACCAACATCGCGCGTTTGATGAAGATGGTCCCCAGCAACGAAAATATTGCTCCGTACACGAGACAGGCCAAGCCATAGACGCCGCCGAGGCAAGCCAGCGTGTACAAAGGATCTTCCAGCCCGCCGTAGCTCTGTGCCACCAGTACGCATCCGATTAATGAGATCAGCGCCGTGGCAAACGAAACAGCAACCGCCACAGAGTACTTACCCAAAAAACAGGCAACCCTTCCGCCGGGTCGAATCACCAAGAAATTCCACGTCTTACCTTCCAGTTCACTATGCACATTGGGGGTCGCCCATAGCAACAGCATCAACATGCACACCAGTGCCACCAAAAACACCATAGCGAATTCCATGTACTGAACCACATCGCCGGCCACTCGTGAGTTGCGGGTAAATGCAATTCGAGCGACCACACTGAGCATCACTGGCGGAAACAGCGCCAGCCCAATCGCGACCATTAAACGATGAAGGCTAAAAGATCGTCGGATCTCAAACGCAAATGTGGCAAGAGCACCATTGATCCAGTTCATCACAGTGTCTTCCTCGCTAACAGCTCTCCGCGCTGAATTTTCATCAACGTCGAAAAAAGCGATTTAAGTGATTCGTCATTGGATTCGACGTCCTCGATCGAGATCCCTGCTTCGGTCACCGCATTGGGCAACAGGTTCAAAACCTCAGCCAACACCATCGTTTCAACCTCGACACGATGCTCACCGACAAACCGAATGTTCTTGACCACGTCCAGCCTCGACAGCATCCCCGCCAATTTTTTCGAATCGCTAGATTTGATCGTCAACAGGCTCGGCGAATTGGCAAGAATCCGTCGCATCTCATCAGGGGCTCCCGAGGCCAACAACCTACCGCCGTAGATCAACAAAAACGAAGGATTGACCGCTTCCACCTCGTGCAAAATGTGACTGGCCAACACCAAACTCCGTCCCTCCGCCGCCCATTTTTTCAACAACGCCGTCATTTCATACCGACCAACCGGATCCAACCCGTTAAATGGCTCATCAAGAATCAGTAGTTCCGGATCATGCGCGATGGCTTGGGCCAGTTTCGCACGCTGTCGCATCCCCAAGGAATATTCTGTAATGGGCTGATTCATCACATGAGAAAGACTGACCAATTCCAAAGCCTGTTTGGCGCGCAACAAAGCGTCGGCACGAGAGAAGCCGTGCATCTGAACCAAATAACTGACCCACTCCAAACTGGTCACTCTGGGATAGGAAAACTCAAGCGCCGGACAGAGGCCAACTCGTCTCAGCAGCTTGCTGCGCCGCCAAGGATTCTGGCCGAACAACCTGACCGTTCCCAGCGTCGGCTTGATCTGGCCAAGGATCATATTGATCAAGGTCGTCTTTCCCGACCCATTGGGGCCCAGCAATCCATATACTCCCTGATCAAGCGACAGGTTAATGTCGTTGACTCCGATCACGGTTTTATACAAACGCGAAACGCCGTTGAGCTCAATCATGTCAGACCCTCATTGGCGATGAAATTTGTCGATAGATAACCGCCAGAGATACGGCCGTGATCAAAGCCAACATCAATAATCCCGGCCAAGCATCCGACAGAGATGAGAACCCGAACACCCACCCCTGAACTTCTCCAATGTTATTGTACAGCGACAGCAGGCCCCAGCGTTTGACCGAAGGTATTTCCATGACGTCGGTGTCAAAGGGAATCGCCCCACCGTTACGGAATGCGTAACTAAAAACAACCGCCAACCACGCTGCGTGTCCCAGTGTAAAAAACGCGAACCAAGAAAAACTCGCAAATCGGCTTTCTTGCGTAAGCGATGAGAACATCAGTGCAACCGAGACCGTGGGCACGACGAGGACTACCGTCCCCAACAGGATCCTCAACGGAACGTCCCATGTGCTAGTGACTACCGACAAATCTGGCGACATCAACACGCCAAAGATGTACAGAGCGATCGCCGGCAGCGTCGTCACCAGCGCAATGAAGGTCGCGGGGATGAAAAACTTCCCAAGCACATACTCCGTCTTGCTGATTGGCCGCGAGAAATACAACAAAAAGGCGCGCGATCTTATATCTCGTGAGATCAGCGATGGCGTAATGGCTCCCACCAAAAACAAAATCATCAGCCCCTGCGGATAGCGAAAAAAGGACATCATCAGCCAGCACCAAACCCGATTGCGAGACGAACTTTCATCGCCGCTAATCAGTTCGTCGGCCAATTGATCCACCTGAGGGATACGTTTGAACTGCCGCTTCAGCAATACCGCAACAGCCAGTCGATTCGTTCCTGATTTGGCGGCCTTTATTTTTTCACGGTCTGCCTCAGGCAGTTCGTTGAAGGCGTGCCCGATGTGGTTCTGGCTACGCTGAGGAAGGAAATCAACTTTCCCCTCCATTGCCTGCCCAATAAAAAAGAACCCAACGCCCCAGTACAACACGGGTAACCAAGCTGCGAACAACATGCGTTTGACTAACGCTGATTTCTGAGCCAGCGCGATTCCCGAAGAAGAAATGCACCACCAGCGCGTCAGCGAACTGGTTAGCTTTGATTTCCAAGGCCGATAGCCAAGGTGATTAACGGGCATTGGCGGCCTCCCGCGACGCGGCGCTAGCTTCGGCAACCGTTTCCATAAAAATACTCTCAAGAGAATTCATCGCAGGCTTAAGCGCGAGAATCATTGTCGACGTCGCCGCGGCAGACTGCCACAGCTCATGGGTTACCGTCTCTAGCGACTCGCCCGTGACTTCAAGGTTCCCATTGTCAAGCGGAGAAACCTCGATCGACCGCGACTGAAGTCGATCGACAAATTCGTCTTTGATTTGGTCCACACTGATTTCTACCGTGGGTATTTGAATCGCATTGAGCTCAGCCAGCGGTTTGTTCAAACGCACTTGACCGTTAGACAAAATAACAACCTGATTACAAATCGACTGCACGTCGGGAAGAATATGAGTCGATAGTAGAGCCGATTTTCCCGCGTCGACACACAGCACGCTGATGCGTTGCAGCAGCGCCTCGCGCTCTTCGGGATCCAGCCCTGATGTGGGTTCATCAAGGATCAGAAATTTCGGATCATGAACGATGGCGGCCGCGAATTTAACTTTCTGACGCATGCCGGTCGAATAGGTTTCGATAGCGCGGTAACGCTCCTGTTTCATGTCGCAGAAATCAAGAATCTCGTGACTCCGCCGCAATCCTTCAACCTTCGGAAGTCCCGACAGACTTGCGGCGAAGTGAACAACCTCGACCCCAGACATGCCGGGAATGTAGCAGTCGTCTTCCGGCATGTATCCAATATCGTTGCGAATTTTCTTGCCGTCAGCCGCCAAGCGATGTCCTAGGACAGTACCCGTTCCGGAAGTAACCCCGACCAAACCCAAAATCGCCTTGATCAGCGATGATTTGCCGGCTCCGTTGGGTCCCAACAGCCCTGTAATTCCAGGCATCACATTCAGATCAACTCCGTCAAGCGCCCGGTGATTCCGGTAATTTTTGACAAGACTTTTGAGTGAAATAAGTGGCTGCATATAACTCTTTTACCCAGAACTCGACTTCAGCGTTTCATGATTACGGCCTTTCAACGAGAGATTGCAGTCTAAATTACCAAATGGCCCTTAGGAATCTAGGGGACGTCGTGCATGCCACCAACAATAGCGACTGTCGTGACCAATCATTTTACCTTAACGACCATTTTACCTTGACGACCATTTTTCCTTAACGACCAAAGAGAAGATCCAAACGAAAAGGGTCTCGCACAGCTATGCCGAAACATACCCGAACAAGACCCTCAACGTTGTTCCAAAATTTAATTGGCTCGAAATCAATCGCCGCAAATTTAATTACTGGCAATTCAATTGCCACCGATTCGATGACGACATAAAAAAACGGCTGTACGCCGCTTACCACCCGATCAACATGTTAGACTCGATCGCCTTGCGAGATTGCTCCAAATCTTGGCCAGTCTCGTGCATGTACAGTCGAATCGCATGCACTTTGTCGCCCGATGCCTTCGACAAACAATCGCGCGCCTTGCCGCAAGGGTCGCCGCCGGCATTGGTCACCCCTAACACGCCTTTGGAGATAACCCAACTATCTCTCGGCCGCTTCGTTAGCCTTACGATACTCTCTCCCGGATAGCACTCCTCCGCGTGCGTCGTTGCGTTCTGTTCATCATTGGCCCAAGTGATGATGATATGCGAATCAGTTTCAACTTCAAAAAGTGGCATAGTACTCCTCTTCCAGAAAGAACCTTAAACAAACGATGGTCAACCGCTACAAATTCCGTCGTCAATAGAAAGCAAATCGCGGTGGTTGATCCAAACAGACTCTAACGCTCCGCAATCGCTTCTTGGCTGACGTAGCTGTCATTGTTGCCGATCTCGCAACCTATTTCCAGAAATTTCTGCCTAGAAATCCAAACTGGAATACGTACCGCAGAGAGTTTAGGTAAACACAACAAAGCCTAACGCTTCTTCAGAATGGTCCTTGGCAGCAACGCGTGACGCTAACGATAAGCGCGCGAAGTACTTCGCCCGCATCTGTCAATGTTTGCATCGGTTCCACTAAACATTTCGCCGTCGGGTAACTGGAAGGTTAACGCCGCTTGACGGGACCAAAGCAGCGGCCGCCGCGTGTCAGCAACAAACCGCCTAAGACTTCATTGGCGAAATTCTAACCATAGAAAATTCGCTGTCCCAAACGAACAAAAAATTCTCCCAGATTCGCCCAAATGCTCTCAGACGATTCCAAAACGATTCAAAACGCCGGACTCTTGGTTTGCCTCGTGCACTAATCGATGCGCAGCAGAATCGGTGCGAGCGGCAGAATCGTGGACATCACTTTCGACAGAAGCAAACTTCACATCTAGTTCACAAACAGAGCACAACTCTAGTGCGTTTCTATTGCACATCGCTCGCATTGCCAACATGCTCCGGAAGTCCAAGCAACTCAGCATCTTCTGTGTGGCGACCTTCAATCTCTGGAATCGGCCGCCAATCTAACCACCGGTCCAGCAGAACCTTATCCCCACGCGGCACCAGCACGCGTCCCTTTAAATCGTAAAGCGCTCCCATCCACAACTGGGAGGAATTGTCAATTTTCCCATCGACGATGTTTAACTCAAACACAATTCCGTAGTGAGGCTTTGGCTTGACCGATTGCTGAATCACAAACAGTTTTCCCAAGTGTTTTTGCGTATGTTTTTCCACTTCCCAATCTTCACTTTGTCCAATCGGCAATCGCGATTTCCAAACCTGTCCCGGCGTCACACATGCCATTTCCGCTATTTTTTTTCCGTCTTGCTGCACTACCGAATCAGCCAGAGCAATGCGCGACATGACTTGTTCAGTAAACAGTTCACCGGTCGTATTGGCCGAACGGCGAATCTCGAACTCAACGAACAGCGGTCCCGAGACTTCATCCCCCCACGCCAGCCGTTTGCCACTTTCGTCGACCAACCACACTTCCAACTGAGCCGTCCGATAAAACCCGCCGTTAAACAACGCCTCGTTGCGTTCATCGTTGCCGCGATAGTACACCCCGCCAAGTCGTTTGGGGTGCATAGGGTAGGGCGGTTCAAGCGTATCTTCATTAGGCGATCCGGTGAACTTGTATAGTTCATCCTTCGCCTTGGCCAGTTCATCTCTCGCGCGTTCGGCTTTCCCGTCGTAGTGAATCCATGTCGCTAACAACAAAACCATTAGTGTTCCAATCACCCAGTTCTTCCACTTTGCATCATCCTCTGCCATCTCCAGACCAGCCAGAACCCGCCTTCTGCGCCGCCATGTTCTCAGGACGCTCAATAGGGTCACCATTGCGAACCCGATGCAAAGCCAAAACAGGCTACGAAAGGACCGCTCTTCCATGCGCGTGGTAAAATCGGCGAGGTATTGTCCAGCCTGTTCGGTCACCGATTCAGATTTCTGCACGGCGGTCTCTGGCTCCGACGACCATGAAGCTCCCTGATCAAGCCAACGTTCAATCAGATCAACCTGCGCCGCGGAAAGGGCATTACCTTTTTTAGGCATTCGATATCCGGGTTTGGTCGACGTAATCCGGCGAAACAACTCACTGTCAGCGGAGCTACTGCCCAGAATCTCGTTCCCTGTCTGTCCGCCGGTCAAAACCGCATCGTGGCCTGCGTCAAATCGCAGGTCGCCCTCCGCCATCACTTTGCCGTGACAGCGCATACAATGCTGTTGAAGCACCGGAAAGATATCGTTCTCAAAGCTCACAGGCGGCAATGATTGCGGAGCCGCTTGTGTGACTGCGCCGAAAGCAGAAAAAGCGAAAAGAGCATAAAAAACGCAAACTGGCAGCAACCACATCGCCAACTTCAAATCTAATTTCTCGTTCACTTGGCCCCGTCCCTAACAAAGCGATAACCTGCATCGCGAATTGTCAAAAAATGAACTGGATTGGCCGGGTCGGGCTCAAATGTCTTTCTCAACTGTCGAAGGATCTGGTCCGGAGCGCGAGTGGTCACATGGCCTGGCATTTCCCACACGTCTTCTAACAACTGATGACGGGAAATTACTTCCCCCTCGCGTTGGACAAAATATTTAAGTGCCTTGATCTGCAATTGCGTCAGCCGGACCGACGTATCACCAATAGCGACCTGATAGGTTTTAAAATTGATCTTTGCGTTGGCAAATTCGTAGGCGTCCAACTCCTTGTCTGCCGACGCCGGTCGACGATTTTGTTGCCCAAGCAGATTCTTGATGCGACTGATCAGTTCCTGCAGTTCGAATGGTTTGACCATGTACTGGTTGGCCCCCACATCAAATCCGCGTGTGCGATCCTCCGACAGCGTCCGCGCGCTGAGCATTAAAACCGGCATCTCATGGCCCGATTCGCGCAACTGTTGACAAATCTCGTAGCCACTCATGCCGGGTAACATCAAATCCAACACGATCAAATCAACGTCATCTTGCGCGGAGTCAATTGCATCGAACGCTTCTGCTCCACTATTGGCGACGGTCACCTGAAAACCTTCGGCCTCAAGATTAAATTTAATACCAACGGCAAGATGTTCTTCGTCGTCGACGACCAGAATATGGCTCATATTGATCAGTAGCAGAGAGAAACGGAAAAAACTGATTTACTAAACTTGTGCTGTTGAATCCGACTCCAGCGGAACCGGCGAGTCTTCGTTCCCAGAGTTTCGCAACTGGCGTCCCGGCAGACGCACTTCGAAAATCGTCTTAATGTTGGGATCGTCTTCGACCGATTCGGGATCGATGACACTTACTTTGCCGCCGGCTCGTTTGACAAGCGTGCTAACGATGTGCAGTCCTAGTCCCGTCCCCGGCTTTTCTCGCCGGAGTTCTTTCCCCAACCTAACGAAGCGCCCAAAGATCTTTCGGCGCAGTGTTTTGGGAATGCCTTGTCCATTATCAGTGATGCGGCAAGTGACCATTTCGTTGGCGAGCTTTAACGAGACCGTCACATGAGGCGGGGTACCGGCGTACTTCACGGCATTGTCGATCAAGTTCCTGAAGATCATCGCGGCATCCACCAGCGGCATGCTGATCAGGCACGACTCGAGATCAAGTTTTACAACGTCCACATCGACACGATAGCGCAGCGTCACACTGCGCACGGCTTGCCGAATTACCTCCGCAATGTCCACCGCAGCGACCGATTCGTGTTCCCGCATTTTCTCAGCGTATCCCGCCTCCAACAAGTGCGTAATCAAATTGTCCAAGCGCTCGACATCATCCATCATGAATTTGAGAAACCGCGCCTGTTCCTCGGGGCTAACGTCGCGCATGTCGAGTGTTTGCAGGTACAACTTCAGCGACGCGATTGGCGATTTCAGTTCGTGGGTGACGCTATCGATGAAATTTGATTGTCGGCGCGTCAGATTGATCGCTTTGACTGAGAGCGTCAGGTAGAAGATCACGCCGGTCAGCAAAATCGCGAAAAATACGGATCCAACCGACAACAGCATCCAGAAGAAACCGGCTTGCTGAGACTGGACCGCATTGTAGGCCGTGAGAATCACCCAGCCAACGATCAGCGCGACGATCAAAATGATCATCGTCACACCGAGGGTGATAGGAAACTTTAGTGACCAGCGTTCAAACATGTAGACTTCGCGGACAATCGCTCAAGAAAAACAAATTATCAAAGGGATGCCCAGTGCTGTCCAGC
>CALKXO010000029.1 GCA_938003615.1 uncultured Pirellulaceae bacterium
CAGCGATCTTCAGGTCGCGGGGATCGGGATCGAGTTGACGCGTGGAGGATTCTGACATGCCAATCTGATAACAGATTCGACAAATCAAATAAACCCGAATCTAAAATGGGCAGCTACCAGGAACCCTCTGCTTCCCAATTGCTGAATCAAGCTGGCCTGTCGGTTGTGAGTTCCCCCCAGCCACCGAGTCTCGATCGGGTAGAGTCTAGTGTGTGATTTTCCAAATTCAGATTTGAACTCCTCCGCAACTTGACGGGCATACCTTCCGGGAAACTTGCTCGAATCGCTAACAATTAGGCTGGCCGATTTTCCAGCGTTTGTCTTTCCTTTGTTGGTGAACCCATGCAGTTGCAACACGATCGCTTTCGAACGCACTTCCACCACTGCTTCGGTGAACGCATTGAAGTAATGTCGTTCGCAGTGTGCAAGGTCTAGTTCCCGTCGATGGATGGTGTTGAACCCAACCGCCCAGACATCGTGCTCCTGAAAGATTTTTCTGGCAATCACACCGGTCTTAGCATCACTGAAACGATGCGGCGCCTGCAGCACGACCCGAGAATTCCCCTTCGTCCGGATCGCGTAGATTCCTCTTCCCCATCGTTGACCAGAACGTTCAGTAACAACGACCACGTTTGAATCGTTAAGAGTGCGGTACTCCCAACCTTCCTGTCTCCACTGCTGATGCAATTCGGAAGAAACGCTGCGCGTATCGAGCGTTTTTTCAATCAGGTCTTTGAATACCCCAATTCTCTCTTCATCGGGCAAACGGAGGCTCGAATCAACAATTGAATTCTTGAAAATTTCTTTTAGCTCGTCGCGCGATTTGCGAGTCATCATCGGACGAATTTCGGAAGTCACAGCAGACGACCCCAACCATGGAGCCACGACGGCCTGGGCCTCTACCGTTTGCTGCGATGAGAGCAGGCCAGTTGTCGTCAGGGCCAAGGCGAAAACCAGAATTTGGGCAATGCGTATCATTCGAATTCTCTCTGATCTCGAGTTATTGGTCGAAGCTGGCGCAACAGGACGAAACCACGACGGTTTCCATCCAAACGGTTCGTCTTGATCGCATAGTCCCCCGGTGGAAGGTCTTCCCCCAATTGAAGAAAGCACTTGTGCTCGACGTCCAGTGGGGTGTCGGATCCAACGAGCACGGCATGCCGCTGTTGCTGTGCTTTGAGATCATAAATTCGGTGCAGCGTCGTCAAATGTTCCACCGGCCCGGTCTTTTGTAAGCGTGCGGATTCCGCCGGGACGATTTTCACTTCCAGTTGGCAGCGTTGGGCAACGTCCTTTTCCCGATAGACCGAAAGCGTTAGCGTTTCAGCGTCGGACGAAGTTTTTGTGTATTTGAATTCCAGTTCGCCATTTTGCAGCCGACAGGCCGTTCGCTTTAAGTAGCGAGGCACGTCTTTGATCATCGCACCGCTGAAGAACAAACGGGTATGTGGTTCGCATTCGAATCGCAGTGTGGAGGTGTCATCAATTCTGCGCAGATCAAGTTTTATTTGTCCACGAGAAGAGACCAATGACTCTTGCTGAATGAGGCGACCGTTTTGCAATATCCGTAATTTTCCTGGCCGTTCCTCTGTCGAGATATAGGTCAGCCGGTAGTCATCTTTGGTTTCAAAACTGTACTCGGTGATTTGGTGTGTTTGGTGGGGAGAGGCTTCGAAAAGCCATACAAACATGGCTCGCCGCGTAATCTCACTGTCCTTTTCGGCGGGAACAAGAATCTGACGTCCGATCCAATCGCCGCGCGGTTCGTAGTTCTGCCAAACGAAATCCTCTGGACTGAAAATCTCTTCGGGATCAGCGTCTTGGTCAATGATTCCGACGCGCGACTGCGTTGTCAGAACGAATGAACGATTGCCAGCAATCAATTCAGTGTGAGCATTTGGCTTAAGTCCAAACCACTTTCGAGATCGTCGATCCTGGCGTTCATACGGCTGCTGGTCTTCAGGGATACGGGTCAGCCATGGTGCATTTCCCGGTCGGACGGATGCATTAACGAGAAACGCTTCATCCGAGATCAGCCGAACCGAGCAAACGGTAGGTGGCACAGAGAAGTAGTACGTGCTTTTTTCTGACACAGGATGGGCCTCAACCTGTCTCCAAAGGCGGTCGTAGGGGGAGACCATTGGGGCAATCTCCATCTCCCCATGTTCGAGCCTGCGGCCACTGCTGTCTAAATACTCCCACCCAAGTTTACGAATCTCGCTCCAACCTTTTGGTGCTTCTAACTTGGGCGTTTTTTTGACAACCTTATCTTCTGATAGAAATGCATCGCCATACCCAAGACGCATCGACAATCGAAAAGGCGTTGGCTGATCACCGACATGACTGATCGGAAAACTGATTCCAGTTTGATCCGCTAAATACACCCTCACTGAAGACTCGCCCGCGTGCTTCGTCAATTCAACTTCTTCATCTATGGCCAAGGGCTGGCCGTTGGCATTGTTGACCATAGAATCTTCATCTAGGTTTTTCCAAAAGCAGCGGAAGAAAACCGAATCCGAGCTTTCCAGTTCCAAAATACCGCCGGGGAACTTTCGGTTGAACATTAGTTGATTCTCAAACATGGCCATTTCAAATTGCACCGGAGGGTTACCCTCTGGATCAAACCAATTCCCTGTCAGGAAAACGGGTGTGGAGGCAACAGCCTGAGTGCGTTCGACGTTCAGCCTCAATTCCCCCTGACTTTGTGGCAAAGCAATCGTGGAACGCCACCCAGGCTCTAATGATGTTCCCACTGGCGTGGTTTCTGTGGCGACTTCTTGGTCATCGACATCACCAAAAACATAAAGGTGGCGAATTGGCATCGCTTGGACTGGCGGGGCTTGTTTCCAGAAAAACCTGAGCAAACTGGCTCGTTCGGAACTGGTTAGAAACTTGTCATCGAAAACACAAAACCTCGCCAGCTTACTTCTCGTTGCTGGCGTGATCTTTCTCCACGTCGATGGTTTGTCATAATGAAACCGCTCATGCTGTGTTCGTACGCGCACAACGACCTCAGCGACCTGTGGATCCCTTTCCCCTACACGAATTCGAATTCGAGCTGGACGTTCGCCATCGTCTACCAATGGAATTTGAATGAGACGTGTCTGCGTGGCGATCATCGACGTTTTCCCAAACACCAGCGGATCGATTAACTCTCCGGTATCTGCATCAATCAGTTCGCGTATTCCACTACGCAGATGATAAGTGGATGCGTTGAGGACTTTTTCGTTTGCGTCCAGTAGCTGGTATTCAACGCTATACCGCCACCCACTGCGCGGGTCGGTCTGGCTTTCCTTGGGCAGTTCCCTATTCGTCAGCGCACCATTGGTCATCAATCGAATGCTTCTTGCATCCGATGCGATATAGAACTCCGCCCACTGATCATCGCTAAGTAGCGTGGTGGAGACGCGACTGGAATCTTCGCGGTTGACATCCACAGAATCGATGCGGTACCCATCTACCGCCGATGCGATAAACAGATAAGAAGCGACTATCGATACGAATGCAAACAGGCACCAGAAGACATCACGAAATCTCATTTCCCTAACACCTCCAGCCAGAGCTTTCTCGAGGAAACAAAATCATCCACTTCCAGCGCACTCACGCTTTTGACTTTCACGCCGTCGGTGCCGATAAATCCTGTCAGATTCATCATGGCAGTAAGATGCCGTTCACAGCTGACTAACAAGAATCCCTGTCCTGAAATGGTGTCCACGACATGAGTGAATTTCCATTCGGGATGAGTTTTTATCGCGCTCATCAATCGGAGCACGTCAAAATTTGCGACGTATTCGACCAACTGGTCTTTGAGATTTACAGGCGCTGGTTGTGGTAGAGAGTCGGGAAACGAGAACTGCGTCGAATCCACAAAATTGGTTTTTAGATATTCGCCCAAGCTAGTCTCCACGCTACCGACACCACACACCGCCATCTGAGCGGCCAACGAATCATCTGCTGTCTGTCGTCGATATTTGGTTCGTAGCGACGGCGATAGCCAGAGGCTAACGATTTCCTTATTGCGCGCGACCTGAATGGCCGCCGCTTTCATCATCAGGCCCAGTTCATATCCAGCGGTATCATAGGAGCCATTCACGTAGCCGATAGAGAAATCATCTTTTTGCAGATGCGTGATTAGTTCCTTCTTCAAAGGTGTCATCTGATCGAACTGTGTGCTGCCTTCATCAGTCGCCACGACGATATCATGTTGAACGGGAGCCTGAATCGCCCGTGCCTGACAAATCAAATACGGACGGTCATCAAGTTTTCTAAATAGAACTTGTCGAACAAGATTAAACAGATTCCTACGATTGGAGGTTTTTGAGATATCGGAAGTGCCGTCTTCGTTGGCGCGAGGGTGAGCTCCAGCGATCAACAGTACCGACGAGCGCGGGCGCTTAAACAGGCTCGCACCAAAATTGAATGAACCGATTTCATAGAGAGGCCGAGGGATCTCAACACCAACGCTATCCATCAGCGACGGTCTAAACAGATAGGTCCCCCAGCCTTTAAGGTCCTCTGCTTGAGCATCTTCGAACATCGCAACAACTTGCTCGCCAGTGGCATCATCGACAATCACCTTCAGTTGATAGCCTTGAATGAGCGCCGCCGAGTGGATGGCGTCGAGCCTAGTGCGAATTGCTTGCGTAAGCCATTGCGGCTCAAGATTTTCTCGTCCAACATATCGGTCGTCGTGCTTTACCTCACCCATCAGGTCAATCAATGGCCCGACAACTTCATTGTCCATAAACAACATGTCTTCTTGCGTTGCCGGCACAAAACGGTTGGAATTCATTTTGAAAATTTTGGCTTTGGTATCTGCCAAGAACGACCACAACGACAGCCTCGTTACTGAAACCGCTGGCAATTTCCCAGACGAGGTTGAGGCTAAAATACGAGATTGGTTTGAAGCTCGCGCGACGTCTGACAACTGTTGCATCTTCTCGCTGGCAACCATCAGTCGTTGTCGAACGGGACGGCTAATCGCCAGTTCCGCATAGGTTGACGCGCTTTTGACGCGATTCGCAAACGGGCTCGCCTGCCACTGAATATCGAATGAGCCAATCATCGATTTTAGAGACTCAAGCTTTAGGTTGGCTGGCAATCCGGATTCAACAAATAGCCGCGATCGCGGAGTAGTCCCCGGTTTTACCTCGGTGTATCCTCCAGCGGCAGCAACATGCAAGCGACGCGTCATCGCACGAACTTGCACGACTTGCTGTTGACCGAAGACCTGATGAAAAACGGAGAACATTGTGTTTTTGTTGCGTGTCACGTCAGCAGAACCATCGATATTGGTCGAGCGCTTGGCACCCGCGATGGCCAGTCCTGCTGCTGAGAAATTTTGCACCAAAGCCAAGCTCGATTCCAGTGTCGCTGTTTCTTCAAGCGGAGCCGGGACCTCGAAACAAATACCGTCTGACTGTCCCGGATCGACCATATACATTCCCCATCCACGCGCCGGGGTATGTTCCTTGAGAAAGAGTTGCTCACCTGAGAGATTCACCAAACTGTAATTCACCAAGGCAAGTTTCTTGGCAATGGGCTTAAGTTGTTTGGGGGAATACCCTTTCTCGAGGCGCGAAAGATCGGCGAGCGCAGAACGGAAAATCTTTAGGTCCGAATAAACAGGACTTCGATAGCTGCCTGACTCGTGTTTCTCATAGAGCAGGGGCTTACTGTCTCTGACGATTTGCGCTACGGACTGTTGACTTTCGACGGCTTCAATCGTGCTGGACGTATTGTTGAATGCCATCGCAGGAATCTCTTGAAGACTCTCTCCCACCCACAGCAGGCAAAATCCAATCAGGCTGCCAGCAACGCCGCCCATCACAGACACCTGCAACGTCCCTTTGAGCATGCGGACCATCAGCTTTTTGTCGTGGGCTTTGACTGCCATCAGCGTCGACAAAAGGTAACTCATCCCCATCGTGTCCGAGACTTTCCATGACTCAAGAACCAAAGGCACCAGATGAGACATCAATAACCGCAGACAAAAACACACCGTAAAAAAGAACAAGAGCTTCCGTCCGCCTTGCATCGCGATGTCGCGAATCACCGGAGCCCTTAGAAGCATCGCTCCCACGGAATAGATCAGCATGCATTCCGCAACCGTCGAAACAATTTTCAAGGGTTCAAGTAGCGTCAATGCAAGCAGTGCCGGAATTAGAATCCCGTTGAAATCCCATGCGTATTTCAGGTTAACCCACGACGCAAGATAGGCGGTTGTAACCAAAATCACGTAGGACTTTGGACTTGCCAGCAGCGAGGTGGAAATGTCTTCATAAATTAGATGAAAATTGCCAAGCTTCAGATTAGTCACCACCCCCATTAACAACACTAATCCTAGGGTGATCGCGATACACACCGCCATCGGCAATGCACCTTTTCTGAGCCCCGGCTTCCAAAAGTAGCTGGTGATCAACGCCACGACGACGAG
>CALKXO010000030.1 GCA_938003615.1 uncultured Pirellulaceae bacterium
TTTACGAGCCTCATTGGAGCTTTACCTTTGGTCAACACAACCGTCACAGCGGAATTGGTTCGAGAGGCGTTATCCAACATATCGGTTAAAAAAATGATCCAGTGGACCGACAACAAGCTCGGCACCACACTGACGAGCAAATGTCAACTCGCGTACAATGAAGCAAAAGCAACCTGAAGCAATCGGGCCGCAAAAAAACAGGTCCAAAAGATTTTTGCACCGCCACCCTTCGGGAGGGTCGGAGCCTAGGCGACGGGGAGGGCTGAACAACGGTTCAGCATGAAATCAAAATTCCGGCCTGACCCACGCAACTCTCCGGCCTGACCCACGCAACTCATGTCCGTCGAAAAATACCTGAAACCCGAAGTCATCAACCAGATCAAACGGCTTGATCTGCGCGCTCAATTCGTGGTCAAAGGTTTCCTCCACGGGCTGCATGCCAGCCCGTTTCACGGTTTCAGTGTCGAATTCAGCGAGCATCGAAAATACTCGCACGGCGACGATCTGAAAGATATCGACTGGCAGGTGTACGCCAAAACGGACAAGTATTACGTCAAAAAATTCGAATCCGAGACCAATATCACGGGCTACATCGTGATGGATCTCAGCAAGTCGATGGGATACACCTATCGCCAGGACATGAACAAGTTCGACTACGCCGTTTGTCTCGCCGCCGCTCTCGCGTACCTGATGGTCAGCCAGCAAGATCCCGTTGGCCTAGTCACTTTCAACGACAAAATACGACAGAGCCTGCCACCGAAAAGTAAGCGCACTCAGCTGGGCAACGTTCTTTCCCTATTGTCCAATCTGAAACCCGAAGGCACCACGGATTTCAAAAACAGTATCTTTCAGCTGGCCGCGCTCTTGCGGCAAAGATCGCTGGTTATGATTTTTTCTGATTTCTTGATCGAGGAACAGGAGACTTTGGATGCACTTTATCGGCTTCGTCACAGCGGCCATGATGTGATCCTGTTCCATGTGCTTGATGAGGCAGAGGTCAATTTCCCATTCACTGGCATGTGTCAGATGAAGGACCCCGAATCGGGCGAGGAACTGAAAATCGATGCCGACGGTTTCAAGGCAGACTATATCCAACGAATCACAGAGTTCCGGGAGTCGCTGAATAAGAACTGTCGCAAGAACGGTATCGATTACGTTCCCATCGATACCAGTATGCAGTTCGATACCGCGTTGCTGGAATATCTGACCAGCCGCAGGGCGCGGGGGTAAGCATGTCGATCGCACATTTAAGCTTGCTGGGCGTCGGCGGAGCGCTGATGGCCATTCCGGTGCTGCTGCATTTTTTAATGAAGCCCAAGCCGGTTCACATGTCGTTTCCAGCGATGCGGTTCCTGCAAGAGAAACACATCACGTCCCGCTCGCGCATGCGATTGAGACACTTCTTGTTGCTCCTGCTGCGGTGCTTGTTGATTCTGTTGGTGGCGGCAGCATTTGCCGGCCCGGCAGCGGCGACAGAGGATTTTGGCAACTGGGTAACGCTCGGTGGAACCGGATTGATCACGCTGCTGGTCGGAATCATCGCGGCAGCCGCCTACCTGTCTGACAATCGGAACCCGCTGGTCGTCTACGTGCTCGGTGGGATCACGGCCTTGCTGGCGCTGTTTTGCGCTTGGAATGCGTGGCAGATTTTCTCCAGCGACTCCTCAGGAAAATTGATGGGGCAAAGCGGAACTCCGGTAGCTGCCATCGTACTGGTCGATAACTCCGCCACGATGGAATACCGCTTCCAAAATCAGACGCGTTTGGAAAGCGCGAAAGAAACAGCGTCATGGCTGATTTCCCAGTTCCCATCTGACTCGCAAGTCTGTGTCGTGGCGGTTGATCGAGACACCCCCTTCTTCTCCGTGGATACCTCCGCCGCGGATAAACGCCTGTCAAAGATCGACCCAATCTATAACGCCGAATCGATCCCTTCCGCACTGGCGCGTGCCTATAAACTGTTCGACAAAGTAGAACAGGAACGCCGAGAAATCTACATCTTCTCAGACTTGACCGCCAAGAGCTGGGTCGCAGGTGAAAGTAACGTGGCGCTCAAAAGGATGGCCAAGGACGAAACCATCAGTTTGTTCGTGATTGACGTTGGCGTTGAACAACCCATCAATACCTCTCTCGACCAATTGGAAATCGTGGACGCTGTGATCTCGGCCAATGGAGAGCTAAACATCGAGACCGGAGTGACGCAAACCGGCGGCACCGAGACATCCTCAAAAAGCCAAAGATCGGTGCGGATGCGCGTGTTTCAACAAGACGAAACCAAACCGGTGGTGCGCGATGGCAAGGTGGTTTTCCCTGATGCCGTCCAAGGTGAGAAATCGAAAACGGTCACTCTGCCACCGACCGCCCTTGGAGAAACCAACAGCGTCGTCCTCGACTTCAGTTTCTCCGATTCACTGTCTGAGGGAACGTGGCAGGGGGAAGTAGAAATTCTTGGCGCGGACGCACTCCCTATCGATGACAAGCGCTATTTTACTTTCGAAGTCAGCCCACCCAATCAAGTCTTAGTGATTCACGGCGACGATGTTTCCCCGGGAAATCTTATCAGTTGTATTGCACCGCGTGAGCTTCAAGAACGCGGCAAATCCCGATTTGAATGCACCGTCGTCTCGCAAGCGGACTATGACGTCGAGACAGACCTCTCACAATTCGCACTTATCTACGTTCTCGATCCCGGACCGGCAGGCCGTTTGTGGCCCAAGTTAAAAGAATTTGTGGAGGCGGGAGGACGCGCCGTTGTCTATCTTGGTCACAACGCCGTCAGCCGTGGCGCTCCCCATCCTTCGTTTCTGATACAAGATGCCGTCGATGTATTGTGCGGGAAGCTGTTGTTTCCGTTTCGATCGATCGAAGGCGATGTCTATTTGAGCCCCGATAAATTTGACCATCCAACGCTAAAAACATTCCGAGGAATCGCATCCAACGTGCCATGGAGCAAGCATCCGGTGTACTACCACTGGGGCATTGAGCGCGACACGAGCTGGAGACGATTTCCGACCGAAACGATCATGCTGTATGGCAATCGAGAGCCGGCGTTGATCGAGCGCAAGATCGGTGCTGGGACGGTGATGGTCATGACGACGCCGATCTCAGAACCTGCCAACAGCCCCGACCGCGACATTTGGAACGAGTTGTTTCTCGGATCTCCGTGGCCAGCCTTCAGTCTGACAGTGGATATGTCGAAGTACCTCGCCGACAACGGGGCGCGGTCGCTGAACGTGCTGGTTGGCGAAAACGCGGTGCTGCAAAACGATCTGACTCAGTATTCGGACAACTATCGAGCATTTTCTCCAGTCGTAGAGAAGCCACCGACGCCGCTGACAACGGTCAACGGGCAGTTGAGTTACAAATTTGTCGATGCACCGGGAAACTATTACTTAAAACCGATGCAGGATGGATTTTCTGGTAACCGTGGGTTCTGCGCTAACATCGAAAGCCGTCAAACGGATCTTACCCGCGCTCGACAAGCGGAACTCGACCTCGTGCTTGGCGAGAATCGATATTTACTAGCGCGAGACAAAGACGAAATCGAACTTCAGCAAGGCACGTCGCGTCGCGGACAAGAGTTTTTCCCGTTGCTGATGCTGATCGCCATCATCGTGATGGCCGTCGAACACTTATTGGCCAATCGTTTTTACAAATCTTAAATCCCAACGTAGTGCAAGCGTCTCGCTTGCCAGAGAAAGATAAAGCAGCACGTAGTGCAAGCGTCTCGCTTGCTAGGGAAAAACAACGTAGTGCAAGCGTCTCGCTTGCCAGAAAAAGATAAAGCAGCACGTAGTGCAAGCGTCTCGCTTGCTAGGGGAAAAACAACGTAGTG
>CALKXO010000031.1 GCA_938003615.1 uncultured Pirellulaceae bacterium
ATGCTCGGTATTCCGGGCCTGTTCGGAATTAGCACTTGGTCATGCACGCACTGTAATACCGAGTGCATCTGTCTTCGCCGTCGTGGAGAGCGTCCAAAGGTAGACAGTTCCTCGAATTCACGCAAAAGTCTTCCCGAGCCGCTGCCCAACGGAGGGCTGTTGTCTTCTCCTGAAGAGGCTCGTCAAGGAGAAGTTCTAATCCAGCGCGCGGGCAATATTGAAAAAACCGATAGATCGTTAGTCGTTCAAACGGTTCGATCACGCTTGTACTCTGACAAGTATCGTGAGGGCGTGGTGAAACGAATTCTGTCCGGCATTACGTCCATCGCAGAAGTTCGGGAATCGTTGGAGCTATCTGAGGCCGACGTCATCGATTGGATCAAGCAGAGTTATCAAAGGAAAGAAGATCGAGTTGAGGAACTTCGGGGTGCATTGAAGCTTTATCAGAAGAACAACCCGGATGCAGAGGCCGGGCGGCTGGTAGCTGAGATTGAGCGTAGTGAGTTAACCAGAGCCGCCTCTCGCGCAGTCCAATTGCCAGTCGCGCCAAAGGTTAAGCGAAATTCGCTTCCTAACCATTTTCCAGAATCGACTATTAACACCGAAGCCGAACTCTCCACGGAGTAGATTTGGGAGAGGTCTCCACTGTTACTCAATCGAGACGAACTGTTCCCCGACGCCTTCCAAGGCGTCTAACGCGATCTCTAAATACTCTGGACTGTCGGCTTCGAATAGGCCGCGAAAGTGCTCAGCCGGGTCCGCAACCCATTGGCGATAGCCGCTGGCAAAAAGATTAATGAATTCTTGATCACAGTTTGCCAGTGATCTAGCGAGCGCGCGGTCCAAGGAAGGGAGTGCTTGTTCTGGAACTTCATCGGTAGACGAAAGTGCCAACACACCAGCGAAGATGACAAATTTCTCGCGGCTATCAAGCATCTTGGCCGCCATCTCCATCCCCGTTGAATCAAGTTTCCCGATCCGTGTTAGGGCAATGATCGCTTTTGCTTTGACCCTGTCTGCGCGATGCTCGGCCAACACCACTAATTCATCACCGATACGTGGATCTTCAATTCTGCCACGTTCTACCGCCGCAATGGAATGGAGTATCAAATCATTGTTGTTTGAGCGGAAGTTTTCGATCAGTACGTCGGCCCACTGCGACTGCCAATGGGCATCTGAATTTTCTGGGGCGTTGATGCAGTGCCTCAAACCGATGATCTGTGACGAGACGGTCGTTTCGTTGGCCAATTGCAGCCATTGTTGCTGCGAAAAATTGGCAATTGGTTTTTCAGGTCCGGGGAAAAAGGAATCACCCGTTTTGAACAAATGTTTTAGCGACTTGTTCATTGGACCAGCAATTTCGGTGGTAAGCTCATCCTTCCACGGTGGGGATTTTTCTTGGCGAACCCACGAGACCATCGCCAACGCATAGGCTGCTTTTTGAGCGCCGACAAATGGTGGCGGCAAGACTTCCCATGCCGTGGTATCCCAAAAAGTGCCAGACTTGCTGACCAAATCGATCTGGCAACGCGGAACACCCAGCCCGGTGGCGATGACGGCAAGGTCAACGATTTCAGGCAGGTGTGTTCCGGGGAACTCACTTTGTGTTAGTAAATCGACAACAACAAAATTGATCACGGTGGCGACCGAAAGTGATTGGGTACCATCCCATTGAGAGGTCAGCGTGATCGTGCGTGTGTCAGCGTCGTACGTGCCCGGCAAACTGCCGAGTCCTTCACAGGAGCCGCCACCTCATCCGCCGCTGCCGCACTTTTCCAACAGCGCCGGTTCCATCAAAACGTTTATCGATTCGGTGTTGTGTTGCAGATGATCGCCTACCTGTCTAACGACTTCCTCCATCGACTTTCCGGTCACTAGATCGGCGGTGCGTAGTACGGGCAACTGCAACCGTTCCATGCCGATACAATCGGCGATCCACTGAAAACAGTATTCGACCTGTGCTTTTTCGTTAGATGGAAGATTCGGGCGTGTTTTGAAAAACATAAAATACCGTCGTGTTATGAGGTGCGTGTTCGTTTCTAGGGTACAGAATTCTTCGAATGTCCACAGCCCAAGATTCTCAATGGATTTTCCTTTTTGCAGCATTGCACGTACCTAAGCCAACGCTTAGGAGACCCGTTTTGACGCCGATGTTTCAGTCTTAGACAGTTTTGCGTAGCATCCTTGGCGGATTTTGTTATCTTGATTTTGGACTTACTACCTTGATATTGGAGCATTTCGCAATGAGAAATTTAACCACATTCCTGATTATTATGGCGTCGTGTTCGGGAACGCAAGCTTTCGCCCAAGAAGCGCGTGACAACAATGCCAGCGCAGAATCGATTCAACTCGAAGAGGAAATTCTTCGGGTAAGAAATCAACTGATGCAACTTGAACGTGAACGGAAAATAGAATCTGTTTCTTCCGATGTGGGCGGTGTCATTGCGGAGCCGTCCGCGCTAAGAATGACCGGAACTGGCAGCGGATTTTTCGACGATTCACTTGGGGTAGACGCTGTGCCGGCGCCTTTGTCAACAGAAGTGTACTCAACTGCGCCCTACCAACAGTCAATTCCGATGACTAGCAGTTTCCCATCTAGTACGACCTTGATCGAACAGCCGCTACCAACGCAGGTGATGTCGTACCCATCAGAACCCATGGTCGTTGCTCAATCTGTTCAACCAACTCAAACCGTTTTCGCCGCACCTGCGATTGAGTACAGCCAGCCCGCAGTGGTCGCGATGCCGCTAGAGGCTCCTGTTCCGATTGTTCAGCAACTTGTCATCATCCAGCAAGCTCCGGCGCTTCAAGTTGCTCCGACAATCATCGTCAACATCTACCAGCAAGCGCCTGCCGCGCGGAATAACTTTGTTCCTCCCATCATGGCGCCGATCTACGGCCCCGCGCCAATCCAATTCAGCGCTCCGAGACGCGGATGCTGTCTGTTTGGTCGGTACTAATTCGAAGACAGATAAACGGTACCAGAAGTAGTAGATACCGTTCTCGTTCGAATGATGCCAGAAACTTGCGAGTGGGCTGGCCTTTGGATTGCCCACGCCGCAGTGACAACGCGCCCTGTCTGTTGATGAGCAGCAGAGTCATTGAGCTAGGCTCCGGGACGGCCGCAGTGTCGACGTTGTGACCTCGGTTGACTGAAAAAAAGGCGTTCCGGGAAAACCCGCAACGCCCGATTTTCATTGCTGAAAATTTATTCACTGGCTAGACCGCCAGCATTTCCTGAAGCTGAGTTTTTGGAACGGCTCCAACTTGGCGATTGATAACTTCGCCACCTTGGAAAACCAAGATTGTTGGTACGGCTGATACGCCGTATTTAATTGCCAATTCCATATTCTCGGTCACATTGCATTTACCGACTTTGGCATTGCTGCCCATTTCGTCGGAAAGTTCGTCAATGACCGGACTCAGTTCACGGCACGGCGGTCAGCCATCTGCCCAGAAGTCGACTAGAACAGGTTTATCTGCTCCGATGACTTCCGCTTCAAAGTTGTCTTCATCAAATTCTGCTGCCACGTGATTTCTCCATGAGGGCAAAGTTAAGACCGCGGTGCGGAACCGCAGGGATGGGTTGGTAATCACCAGCGCGCTTTGAGCGCAACTGGACTTCTAGTCTTTCGGCATTCTATCCGAAAGCGAATCAGGTCAACCAGAAGGGAGGGGCCGATTGACGGGAAAAATAGGGTTTCACGACAATTTGTTGATCTAATGAGCGGTCGCGCACGATCAACCGGCCTGAATTTGCCTGCTGGACAATTGATTGGGATGACCAGCAAAATAGTGCGACACGTAAGCGCGTTACGTTAAAGCGTCACCCAATCGCGTCAAACGCTGTGGGCAGAGAGTATCTCCAATCGATGACGCTTCGGGCTTCTACTTACTGTTGCCCGTTACAAACCCTGTGCGGCATTGAAGCTACTGGAGTTGCTAGACCGATGCAGCGACTTCTGATGTCAAAAACGCGTTACACGCTTCGGCTGCTCCCCGTCCTTCGCCGATCGCCCACACAACCAGACTTTGCCCACGACGGCAGTCACCAGCAGCAAATACGCCAGGGACGTTTGTCAGATAGTCATTCTCGTCGGCGACCATGTTTGAACGTCCATCGGTCTCGATCGCAAACGCTTCGGAGATCGGAGCTTCTGGGCCAAGGAAGCCCAACGCCAAGAAAATCAGATCTGCTTCGATCGTTTTCTCGGTTCCTGGCACATGTGAAAACGGAGCAACGCCCGGACGAGGTTTCGACCAATCGACTTGCATCGTTTTCAGACCGCTCAAATTCCAGTCCTTGTCGGCGATGAACTCAACGGTTTCAACCGCAAACCGACGGGGGTCTTTACCAAATTTTGCCTTGGCTTCTGCATGTCCGTAGTCGGTCCGGAAAATCATTGGCCACTGTGGCCATGGATTCGAATCGGCGCGCTCGTCAGGTGATCGATCGACGATCTCGAGATTCACTACGCTTTCACATCCCTGGCGAAGCGCCGTACCAATACAGTCGGTGCCCGTATCACCACCGCCGATGACAACGACCTTCTTGCCTTTGGCATCGATAGGTTTGTTGGACTGCGACAATAAATACTGAGTCGAACCATGAAGGTATTCCATCGCGAAATGGATGCCGTCCATTGATCGGCCCGGGATTTTCAGGTCACGCGGTTGGGTTGCGCCAACGCAAAGAATCACTGCGTCGAAATCTGATTTCAATTGATCGGCCGTCACATCAACGCCGACATTAACACCTGTTTTGAATTCGATGCCTTCGGCCGAAAGCAAATCCAATCGGCGCTGAACCACTTTTTTGTCTAGTTTCATATTCGGGATGCCGTACATCAGCAATCCGCCGATTCGGTCATGCCGCTCAAATACAGTTACCGTGTGGCCGGCTTGGTTCAATTGGTCGGCTGCCGCTAATCCCGCAGGGCCAGAACCAACAATCGCAACGGTCTTGCCAGAACGCTTGGTGACTTCACGTGGCACGATCCAGCCATTGTCGAATCCGCGATCAACGATCGACCGTTCGATGTTCTTGATGGTTACCGGTGGATCATTGATACCGAGAACGCATGAACCTTCGCATGGGGCGGGACAAACGCGTCCAGTGAATTCAGGGAAATTGTTCGTGTGATGCAGGCGGTCAAGCGCCTCTTTCCACTTACCTTGGTAGACCAAGTGGTTCCATTCAGGGATCAGGTTGTTGATTGGGCAACCTGCCGCCGAACGACCAATCAGTTCACCCGTGTGGCAAAACGGAACGCCACAGTCCATGCACCGCGCACCCTGTTTTTGAAGCGGTTCGTCAGTTAGTTCAACCAAGAACTCTTTCCAGTCGCCAATACGCTCCTGCGGATCGCGCTTTCCTTCGTTCTCGCGATCGAACTCCATAAATCCTGTTGGCTTACCCATTTGTTGTCACTCTTTTCTTCGTTGTTCTGTATTCAATGATCTTCTTGTGGCTCAGCAAGCCCGCATTAAGCCTTCGCCGCTTCTTCAGCACGCTGGCGGAGAACTTCACGATACTTAATCGGGATGATTTTTCGGAAACGCGGGAACTCATCGCTCCAGTTTTCCAGGATCGATTGCGCGATCTTACTGCCGGTGTACCCGGCGTGGCGACTGATCATGTTTCGAAGTTCGGAAATGTCTTCTGCGCTGTCCATCGCTTCGATATCAACCATCTCCATGTTGATGTCCGGTTCGATGTTGTTTTCGGGGTCGTACAAGTAAGCCACGCCACCGGACATGCCCGCCGCGAAGTTACGTCCAATTTTGCCCAACACTGCCACTCGGCCGCCGGTCATGTATTCGCAACCGTGATCGCCAATACCCTCGATGACGGTCACCGCACCTGAATTGCGAACGGCAAAACGTTCGGCCGCAACGCCACTGAAGTACGCTTCACCAGCGGTCGCCCCGTAGAGCGCCACATTGCCAATCAAGATGTTTTCGTTGGATTGAAATTTGGCTGTCTTCGGAGGGAAGATGATCAGCTTGCCGCCGGAAAGTCCCTTACCGCAATAATCGTTGGCATCGCCTTCGACACGGATTGTGACTCCCGGAGCCATGAACGCACCAATGCTCTGGCCGGCCGATCCGGTCAAGTTGATTTCGATCGTGTCCTCGGGGAGTCCTTCCTCGCCATGAGCTTTTGACACATAGTGGCTGAGGATCGTGCCGACCGAGCGATCGGTGTTGACGACTTTCGAATCGATGGTGACCTTTTCCTTGTTCGTCAACGCTGCGTCTGCTTTCTTGACCAACGTGCGGTCCAGCACTTCTTCCAATGCGTGGTCTTGGTCGATCGTGCAATAGACTTCGGTGTCTTCGTAGTAACCGACAGCAGGAGCAAGCAGTTTCTCGAGGTTGATCCCCTGAGCCTTCCAGTGTTCGACGGCATCGTCAACGTGGAGCGATTCAACTTGTCCGACCATTTCGTTGATCGATTTGAAACCAAGGCTGGCCATGATTTCACGAGCTTCTTCGGCGACCATGAACAGGTAATTAACCACGTGCTCTGGCTTGCCTTTGAATTTCTTACGAAGCTCTTTGTCCTGAGTCGCGATGCCGACAGGGCATGTGTTCAGATGACACTTTCGCATCATGATACAGCCTAGGGTAATCAGCGGCGCGGTGGCAAAACCGTACTCCTCGGCTCCTAACAGCGTCGCGATGACGACGTCGCGGCCTGTCTTTAATTGACCATCGGTTTGCAATCGAACGCGGCTTCGCAGGTCGCTCATCACAAGCGTCTGGTGCGTTTCGGCAATCCCAAGTTCCCATGGCATGCCCGCGTGTTTGATCGACGTCAGTGGGGAAGCACCTGTGCCGCCGCCTGTGCCTGAAATCAGAATGTTGTCCGCGTGAGCTTTCGCCACACCAGCAGCAATCGTACCAACGCCAACTTCCGAAACCAGTTTGACGCTGATGCGAGCGGTTGGATTAGCATTTTTCAGGTCGTAGATCAATTGAGCCAGATCTTCGATCGAGTAAATGTCATGGTGCGGCGGAGGACTGATGAGTGTCACGCCGGGCGTCGAACGCCGGGTTGCAGCAATCTTCTCGTCGACCTTGTGCCCGGGTAGCTCGCCACCTTCACCGGGCTTGGCTCCCTGAGCCATCTTGATTTGAATTTCATCGGCGTTAGCCAAGTAGTACGCCGTCACGCCAAAACGTCCGGAGGCGACCTGTTTAATTGCAGACCGGCGCGAGTCACCGTTAGGGCTGGACTTGAAACGAGCGACGTCTTCTCCGCCTTCGCCGGTATTGCTTTTCCCCCCCAAGCGATTCATGGCGATTGCCATTGTCTCATGAGACTCAGCCGAAATCGAGCCGAAGCTCATCGCACCAGTGCAGAATCGTTTCACGATCTCTTTGGCCGGTTCAACTTCTTCGATATCGATGGCAGTGCGTTTGCTGAAATCGAATTGCAGCAGGCCACGTAGGTGACATTCCTTCATCGCCTGTTCGTTGATTGCCTTGGCGAAGTCCTTGTACGCGTTGACGTCGCCAGAGCGAGCGGCCTGTTGAAGTTTCGCGATGTTCAGTGGCGTCCAAGCATGCTTTTCGCCTTCGCTTCGCCAGTGAACGGTGCCGGCCGTTTCTAATTCCACGATCGGCAATGCTTGCGTTTTCTTGCCATAACCCAAGTCATGGCGTCGGATGGCTTCTTTGGCCAACACGTCGAAACCAACGCCCTCGATGCGACTGGCCGTTCCAGGGAACGCTTTGCTAATGACATCTGAATTTAAGCCAACCGCTTCAAAGATGCGCGCGCCTTTGTAACTGGCGAGAGTCGAGATTCCCATTTTTGCCAGCACCTTCAACATGCCCTTCATCACGCCCTTGCGATAGGAAGCAATGCACTTCTCTGGGGTAAGGTCCGATTCAGGATTGTTGGTGTGGTGGTCGATGATCGCTTCAAGGCCCAAATACGGATGGATCGCATCGGCTCCGAATCCAGTCAGCAAGCAATGGTGGTGCACTTCACGCGCCTCACCTGTTTCGACCACGATACCAATTCGTGTTCGAGTCTCTTTTTCAATCAGGTGATGATGGACAGCACTGGTTGCGATCAACGCAGACAGTGGAACGCGGTCCGGACCGACACTTCGGTCGCTCAAAACGATCAACGCGTTACCGTCATCAATGGCCTGCTCGGCTTCCTTACAAATGCGCTCGATTGCGGCTGAGAAACCTGCTTCGCCTTCGCTGCGGTCGAACGTAATGTCGATCAGTTGCGATTTCCAACCGCGATGGTCAAGGTCCTTGATGGCCGCCATTTCGGCGAAATCAAGAATAGGATGGTGAAGCAGCAAGCGGTGGCACTGGCTTTCGGTTGTGTCCAGCAGGTTGCCTTCAGGTCCGATGAAACATTCAACGGACATCACGATTTCTTCGCGAATCGAATCGATCGGCGGGTTGGTGACCTGAGCAAACAGTTGCTTAAAATAGTCGTACAGAAGACGAGGTTTGTCGCTGAGGCAGGCCAATGCCATGTCGTCGCCCATTGAGCCGATCGGGTCTTTTTCGACCTTAATCAGCGGCAGCAGCATGAAATCCATGGTCTCGTTGGAGTAGCCGAAGGCGCGCATCTGAGCGATGCGATCAGCCTGCGACATGAACGGAGCAGGATCGCGGTTTGGCAATTCTCCTAATGTTACGCGCTGGTTGGACAGCCACTCTGAGTACGGACGGCGGTTAGCAATTTCGTCTTTCAGTTCGCCGTCGGCCACGATGCGACCGTTTTCGAAATCGACCAAGAACATCTTGCCCGGCTCGAGGCGACCTTTTTTGACGATCTTGGCGGGGTCAATTTCAAGCACGCCAACTTCACTCGCCATGATGACGCGATTGTCATCGGTGACGTAGTAGCGGCTTGGACGCAGACCGTTACGATCTAGAACCGCACCGATCACGTTTCCATCGGTGAAGGAAATCGACGCCGGACCATCCCAAGGCTCTTGGAGGCAAGCGTGATATTCATAGAACGCATGTTTGTTGCGTGGAATGCTTTTGTGGTTTCGCCATGCCTCGGGGATCATCATCATGACGACTTCCGGCAACTCTCGGCCGGCCATCATCAGCAATTCCAGAGCGTTATCCAGTTCGCCGGAGTCGCTACAGCCCTCTTCAATCGTCGGCATCACCTTTTTCAGATCGTCGCCGAGGATAGGAGACTCCATTAGTCCCTGACGGGCGGTGATCCAGTTGCGATTCCCACGCAGCGTGTTGATCTCACCATTGTGAGCCATCCATCGCAGTGGTTGAGCGCGAGACCACGCCGGTAGCGTGTTGGTGGAGAACCGTGAGTGAACCATCGCAAGATGGCTGGTGAAATCTTCGCTTCGAAGATCGTCAAAGTACTGCGGAACCTGAGCCGTCGATAGCATTCCTTTGTAAACCAGAATGCGCGACGACAGAGAGCAAGCGTAGAACTCCTCGTTGATGCCACCGAATTTTGTGTTGACCTTCTTGGTGGTCATCTTGCGAATGACATACAGCTTCCTCTCGAAATCGTCTTGGCTGACGCCTTCGCCCGGTCCCACAAACGCTTGACAGATCTCTGGCTCGGATCGAACTGCAGTCGCACCGATGTTTGCTCGTTCTGCATCGACAGGAACGTCACGCCAACCAATGAACCGCTGACCGTTCTCTGCGCAGGTGTCTTCAAACGCTTTTTTGGCGAATTCAGTGGTAGGTCCGTCTTTGGAAAAGAACACGTTTCCGACGCCGAAGAATGTCTCCTGCAGGTCGAAGTTGTTTTCTTTGGCAACGCGCTGCATAAAATCGACAGGCATCGCGACAAGGATACCGGCACCATCGCCAGTTTCCGATTCGCATCCGCACGCCCCACGATGCTCCATGCGGGCGAGAATATCGCAGGCGTCGGAGACGATCTCACGAGATGCCTTGCGATCAATCTGAGCCACGAAACCGACGCCGCAACTGTCATGCTCGTTTTCGCTAGAGTAGAGCGTGTTTGAGTTGTCAAAGTTTGGATTGAAGTTAGCCAAGTTATTCGACCCTTAGTTTTAAGTGTTTCTGCGGCGTATTAATGAAGCCTATTGATGAACTTTCGCCGCAATCTGATCCCTCAAACGCGCTTTGCGCCGAGTCCTATATTAAAGTCTGAATTGCTCAAAAGATCAATCAGAAAGAAACGACCTAAGTGGGCAGGAGCCCCATTAGGTTGGTTTATGGTAGGAATTGCGGAAACTTTTTCATCCGAAAGGGCCGGCTGTAGCGGTTCCGCTGTCTTTGGGGAGTCTAGGTGTTCCATCTCGGTTCATGAGGCCCGTCTCAAGCAGCCTCCGCCCAATTAGATGAAAGAATTATAGCAGATAAGTCCAAATTGGAAACGAGAAACGGCTGCTACGAATTACCGCAGCCGTTCTGAACGGGGAACAACGGCGTTTTTCGTTCCGGTCCTTGATCGTTAGCAGAGGTTGGTTTGATTGGTTTTGGCGCGTAACGGTGGCGATGGCGCAATGCCACTGACTTTAGATCTTCGACACCAATATAGAGTAGCCGAAGTCGCCAGACTTTGGATGCCTTACGGGCAAACTCTCCGATCTCTGGCGAGATCGGCTACATGACTTGCATTTGCCCCTCCGAGTCAAGTTTTGCGCCCTTGAAAATCAAGATGGGTTGCCTTCTGAGTCAATTGAGTCAATTCGCGTCGATAGCAACTCGCGCCGTTGGTAAGTCGCGTCGTTGGCAAGTCGCTTTGATGGCAGCGCCAAAGGGGGTGGACAGGCC
>CALKXO010000032.1 GCA_938003615.1 uncultured Pirellulaceae bacterium
GTCGAGACGGTCTGTTCACGTTTGATTTTTCCTGCTGACTCAAATCGGTTACGCGGTAAACTGATGCACCGATCAACAAACTCACGCCGCGCAAGGAGAGAAGATGAAAGCAATCGCACTTACGAAATATCTGCCAATCGAAGATCCAAATGCGCTGATGGATATGGAATTAGAAAAACCGAGTCCCAGTGGACACGATTTGTTGGTTGCGATCACCGCTGTTGCTGTCAATCCAGTCGATACCAAGGTTCGGGCTCCCAAAGATCAAGTAGAGGCAACTCCCAAGGTGCTCGGTTGGGATGCTTCAGGTGTCGTGGAAGCCGTTGGCCCAGAGGTGACTTTGTTTAAGGCGGGTGACGAAGTCTATTACGCAGGTGACATTACACGTCCTGGGACGAACGCCGAATTTCAGTTGGTTGATGAGCGCATTGTCGGTTCAAAACCAAAGTCGCTAGATTTTGCACAGGCCGCGGCGTTTCCGCTCACCGCGATCACTGCCTACGAAGCGTTCTTCGAACGATTGGGAATTGACGTCGACGGCGCAAACTCAGGTGAAACTTTGCTGATCATTGGTGGAGCCGGTGGAGTCGGTTCGATCGGCATCCAGCTTGCGAAGATTGCTGGCCTGAACGTTATTGCAACAGCTTCTCGCCCTGAATCGTCTAAATGGGTAACGGATCTCGGAGCGGATCATGTAATCAACCACTACGAGCCTCTGCGCCCACAAATCGAATCGTTGGGCATGAAATTTATCGATCACATCGCGCTGTTCAACAACACAGACACGCACTGGGATGCCGTTGTTGATCTGATTCGTCCCCAAGGGAAGATCGTTTCCATTGTTGAAAACAAAAATCCGCTCAAACAGGATGTGATGAAGCTGAAGGCGGCGACGTTCGTTTGGGAGTTTATGTACACGCGTTCGATGTACCAAACTCCTGACATGATCCAACAGCATCATTTACTCAATCGTGTCGCCCGATGGATCGACGAAGGCCGCGTACGCACCACCACCGGTGAGGTACTGACTCCTATCAACGCAGCGAATCTTCGGTCAGCGCATAAAACGCTTGAGAACGGCAGGACGATTGGGAAAATTGTGCTCGAGGGATGGGAGTAGGCTGGCCTTAGGCGAATGCCACTCACTTTAGAATTTGCCACCTTCGGCGCGGATTGGTTCGCTGCCCATGAATACGGGTGACATGACGACTTGGTCACCCAGAACAAAATAATTGATCACCAAATGATGCCCGTCCAACTGCCAGCCCCATGGTTCGGTTTCGGAGGGCTCGCCCATGATCGTAATCCGGTACAGCTACTCGCCGTATTCCTCGAAATCGTCGGCCAGTTCGGCTAGGGTTCCGTTGAGCTTCATGATGTCTTCGGATTTCTTCAAACCTTTGGCACTCAAACCCGCTCGCATCATTGCGAAGGCAAGCTCACGTTGCGGTTCTGTCATTTCGTCACAGCCAACTCCTTGTCGTTTGTATCCGTGTTGGTTGGCCCATTTTCGCCACTCCGCTTCGTCAATCGAAAACTTGGTGCGGGCACGCTGCTCTTCACTCAGTCCGGTCAACAGCGCGACCGCTGCCTCACGTACCGGTTCGGTTGAGACGCCGGTCGATTCGATTTTGAAAACGTCTTTCTCGGTAGTGCCGCCCGCCACAATTCCACGATAGGGATCTGCAAGGGATCTATCGAAACCGGGCCGCTGAGCGTGGGCTGGCATGGCAGCGGTAAAGATAATACAAGTAACAATGGCGAAGGTTGTCTTCATCGGTTCTCTCCTGAATGGTCGTCTGTTTTGGGCTCGGTTGCATCGGAGGAACGGCTTGATTCGGCGATGCAAAAGAGTTTTTCCTTGCGGTTGGTTCCCTGCCCAATACCGACTCGTAAAAAGATAGCGTCGCCGGCAATGGCGGGACTCGCGTAACAATTGTCACCAAGACGATTTTTGCTGATCTGTTGGAAGGAGTCGCCGCTAGCGATGAAGACGTAGTGGTTGCCTGAAAGATCTGACACATAGACGTTGCCGTTGCAAATCACTGGCGAACTACTGAAGCCACCTCCAATCCGTTTTTTCCATCGCACGGCCCCGTCTCGGACAGCCCAACAATAGGCAATTCCTCGGTCACTGATCGCAAATATGTCTTCTCCATTGGTGACCATTGACGGTTCGTAGATTTTTGTGCGGTTGGACCAAAGCTTCTTTCCATTGGCGTCGAGGCAAACGGTTTCCTTGTCAGGATATCCGCCGGATGCAAACACTCTGTCGGCTGTGGCGGTTGCCGTGCCGCAGGTTGCTTCTGAGATGCAATCTGTTTCCCAGATTGGCTCGCCCGTTGCGGGCGCGTAACTGGCCATTCGGTTTGTTCCTGAGATGACAACTTGATCGGTCCCATCGAGAGTCACCAATGCGGGACTTGAGTAACTGCTTACATCGCCGCGCGATCGCCTCCATGCGATGTCTCCTGACGTTGTATCCAAGGCGACTAAATATCCGCCACCGCGATTGTCGGCGGCGAGGATGACAAGCGAATGGTAGAGAAGCGGGGAAGGAGCGTAACCAAATTTTGAGTTGAATGCGCCGACGTCAGTTTGCCAGAGCTGTTTTCCATCATTGTCCAGCGAGGTAACCCAAATATGCCCGCCGTTTAGATGAGCTGTTATGAAGGAACTCCCGTCGGAGGCAACCGTTCCGTTGGCGTTCGTTGATTTGTCATGAAGCTCTCGGGTGGAGGGCAGACCGCCGGAATGCACCACCGCTGTCCATCGCTCACGCCCACTGTTGCGATCGTAAGCGACCACCATTTGCCGGGGTGGTTGCTTTGTCGACGTGCCCAAGACAACCAAATCTCCCACAACGATTGGACTGCCATGTCCGCTGCCCGCGACGTCAGTCTGCCACCGAATATTCGAAGTGTTGCTCCAAGAAGTGGGGATTGGACTGTCGGGAGCCACGCCATGGGCTTTCCCCCGCCACTGCGGCCATGCTAATTCAACGTCTGACACTGCCGCGTCAACAATTGCAACACCGCTGTTGGCAATCGAGACTTCTTTGACCGGCGTATATTTGCTGCAGCTTGCGAACGTAAGGAATAGAATTCCGATTGCCGGATAGAGAGCTTTCATCATGAAGACGCCTCAAAAGGATTTGGTTTGCTACAAGAGGCGTTGCCTCAGGGCTGTTTCACTAGACGGCGAAAAAGATCGCACTGACAAAAATAGGATCGCACTGACATTCAATACGCATGTCGAACGTGACTATCTACGGGGCCTCACAAAGAATCTTATCCGCAATAGAAAACAGTGCCAACTCCGAACAGTGCCAACTCCAAGGCCAACTCCGCCGTGTTGCTTCGACGTTGCAGGGACGCGAGCTGTATGAACGGAGCTGGTCAACCAGACGAAACGGATCAACTCACAATAATGAGATGACCAAGCACTCGACTGGGCGATAGTTTGATCATCCATGCTGCGATCAACTGCCATACACCAACTCGTTTTTGTTCAATATCGATTAGGTTAGTTTTCGGGTTCATTTTACGGCGCCCTTGAAGACAATGCCGAACATCAAATACGCCATAGCAAGGGTTAAGATAATGTTCAGCGTCTGACCGCAAAGGTCCAAAACCAAGGGCTTGCCGCCCTTCAAATACGGCAGCAGATCTTTGAAGCGTGTCTCAAGGCCGATGCTGACAAAGACGAGGCAGAAGAGCCAGCCACGAAAATTCTTGGTCGATCCTTTGATCATCGCGGTCACCATTTCAGGCCCCCCGTCAACGAACGCGTGAATCACGGAAAACAAAATCGAAGCGGCGATGAAACCAAGAACGAATCGGGGAAAGCGTTTCCAAATCTCGGAGATGCCGGGACGCTGTCCATCATTACTACCATCCTTCTCCACAGTGGTGACCCTACCAACTTCAGCCAGGGCAAGTGTACTGCGGTTAAGAAGGGAGCCTCTCTAAGGCATCGCTTAAGCGTTACAGGTTTCACTCAACCGCTAAAAATGAAGCTTTGGTTTCGCCACCGCGAACAAGAACATTCCAACCAACGCTCCAGCGAGAGTAATCACCCCCGGCCACGCCCCCGCGCCGATCTGAGCGTAAATAGGTCCAGGGCATGCTCCGGCGATCGCCCAGCCGGCTCCAAAAATGGTGCCACCAATTACAACGCCTTTGTGAAACGGTTTTGGTTTGTACTTGATTGCTTTGCCTTCAATTGTCCTAGCCTCTAATTGCTTTATGACCAGCATCGATAGCATCGCAACAAGAACGCCGACCCCAATAATCAAATACATGTGCGGTTCGTTGAACAGGAACATGTCGTGAACACGTTGCCAACGAACGACCTCGGATTTGGTCAGTACGATGCCGAAGTAGATGCCCATAACGAGTGACATGGTCAAGGTAAGCGGCGAAAGAGGAACCTGTTTCGCTTCCGATGTCCCTCCGGCGTCCAAATTTTCATTATCTAAAACAGCCATTGGCCAAGCCCCCATGTTACGCCTAAACCACCAACGAAGAAAAAAATCGTGGCAACGAGGCTTGGCCAATTCAGGTTTGCGATTCCCGTAATCGCGTGGCCTGAGGTGCAGCCACCTGCGTAGCGCGTGCCAAAACCAACGAGAACGCCGCC
>CALKXO010000033.1 GCA_938003615.1 uncultured Pirellulaceae bacterium
AAAATCACAACCTCGGAGAGAGAGACCTACTAATCGATCCAGTCGTTACCGCAAGCTCGCAGACGCTCACTCCAGTCGGTTTCGCGCTTCTTCGGCCCACGGGCTCTTAGGCGCCAATTGCAGAAATGCCTCCCAGTGAGTTGTCGCGGTTTCTCGTTTCCCAGACTCGTCTAGCAGTCTCGCCAAATGATAGTGCACGTCGGGAAAGTCCGGATGATGGTCGAGTGCGCCGCGAAACGTTGCGATCGCAAACTCGCTCTGCCCCAATTCCACCAGCACACATCCCAGACTGGCCCGCGCCTCCACAAACGCCTCGTCCATTTCGATAGCCATAAAATACCGCTCACGGGCCGCCTCCAGATCGCCACACTGATACAGTAACTCCGCGATGCGAAAACAAACGTCCGCTGTTGGCCCATGCGACAGCGCAAGCGCTCGGTAAAATTCGATTGCCGTCGTCTCGTCTCCTTGGTCTTCGGCCTCGATTGCAAGTTCAATTAACTCATCCGGCGAAAGGTTCTCAATCGATCGGCGTTGCAGTTTGGCCGCCTGTTCTTCGAACGACAAAAACTGTCCGTCCGAAACCTCATCGGCCTCGTCATCGATCGCAACATCATCGATCGCAACGTCATCGATCGCAACGTCAAGACTAACGCTCGATGTGCTCAGAGAGTCGCTTGGTTGCGATTCATGACTAGAAGGAAGCACGATAGTGGCGTCATCGCGATGTTCAATTTCCGATGCCGGTGCCAAAAAGTCAAAGTGTTTTTGTCCGTTGGTCGCGACGAGCCCCTCGCCGTCCCGAAGCAATACGTTTTTCCCTTCCACAATGATCGACAGCTGAGACAGTGACCGCTGCGATTGAACATCTTGGGCACCTTCGTGGCTCGCCGACGTAAATTCGACCAGCTGCCGTTCGATGGAGTCGGGTGTCGCGCCGCTTTTTACGAGCCGTGCGATCATTCTTGCCGAAGCGACTTCTTGAAAGTCAAAATAGGGCAGCTTCTGGATTTGCCGTACCGCGTGAATCAGGCCTCGACGATGCCAACGCCGGATGCTGGCGATAGGAACCTGCAACAGTTCCGCCAACATGGACGGCGTGTACAAACGACTTAAATCAATTTTGTCGTCAATCAAGCCGAGCTGCTGCCAGAGTTCAGATTCATCGATGACGTCGACTTGCCCCTTTAACTCGCCGGGCAATTGTTGTTGAAACCTAGAATTCTGCCCCTCGGCCCCCAAAACGACTAGGTCACACCGCCCGTCGATGGATTCGGTGGGGAAGCCACCATGATGACGAACCAACGATTTCGCCCGCCTGCGGCTCATCGAACCCAGCTTGCCCAAAAAGGCAACGCGCATCCCGTCGACAACGGAAGGTTGGTGGGTGAAGATCTTCACAATTGGGCTGTTACCGAAAATTAAGGAGTACCGAGACGCAACTACGTGGTTGAATTGGCCATCGACTACGTGGCAGTTATTTGACGCAATTCAACAAGCAGCCTCAGTTTCGAAAACTCTTGCGTCGGTGTCAATGAGCGTAGGACCGGGCTGTCAATAAGTGTCTCATTTATCGGGCCGTCCCAAATTGTTTCCATTTGCATGGCGAAACAACCGTGGCGGGCGGTGGAGCATCGCCGCAGCTTCAACTAGACTGATGAACTGCATTTCCAGACCTAACGCCGTGACAGTCTCTCTCCCGGGAAGCAATCGGATTGCCTCAATGAAATTTCCTGCCTGTGAACACTCTGCTTCTGAATTCGGCCGCACTGTCTTGCCACAGTTTTCTTCTCGCCAGCTCCCGCTGACATCCAGCAACAAACCCCTGTTCTGTTTGCTGACTTTTCTAAGTTTGCTGAGCTTGCTGCCTACGGGGTTGGCAGTGGCCGACATCACACTGCCAAAGTTCTTTTCCGACCACATGGTGCTGCAACAGAACAGCCTTTTTCCCGTGTGGGGAACTGCGGAACCCAATCAGGCATTGGTCATTCGCTTCAATGGTACCGAAACTCAATCTGTCGCTGCGGCGGACGGAAAGTTTGCCGTTTCAATTAGGACCCCGGCTGCCGGCGGCCCCTACAGCTTGGAAGTCGAAGACCAAAACGAAACCAACAAAGTCGTTCTGACCGACGTCATGGTCGGCGATGTCTGGTTGTGTGCTGGCCAGACCAACATGGGTCTTCCGGTTTCCGAAGCGCTCAACGCGGAAACAGAAATTGCCCAATCAAACAAGCACACCAACATTCGGCTGTTCAGTCTCGAGAACAATAACGCGACGCAACGCGCTGAAGATGTTACCCCATCGATGCCGTGGGCAAACTGCTCGACGGAAAGCGTAAAAGAGTTCTCCGCCGTTGGGTACTTCTTCGGGCGCGAGCTTGGCAAAGAACTAGAGAAAACGCCCATTGGATTGATCGACGCCTCGGTTGACGGTTCGACCTGTGAAGCATGGTGCTCCGAAGAATCGCTTAGCGCAACCCCATCGCTCGAACCGCTGATGTTGCACTGGAAAGAGAACGACGACCCCGAAGCGATCAATCGGCCGGGGAGTTTGTTCAACGGCATGATCGCGCCTTTGTCCGTCTACCCCATTAAGGGAGTGATCTGGTATCAAGGCGAAACGAATGTTGGACGCGGCAAACAATATGGCGGATTGATGAAGTGCTTGATCGACGGTTGGCGTCAACATTTCCCTAGCCCCGAGTCACCTTTTTACGTCGTGCAGGTCGCTCCGTTCCGCTATTCGAATTTCTCCAGCGAAGCGCTACCAGAATTGTGGGACGCACAACTGCGCACAATAAAGACGGTCGAGAACACAGGCATGGTCCCGACCATGGATGTCGGTGTTGCTGACCAAATGTATCCCAAGAACAAACAAGTCATCGGGCGGCGGTTGGCTAAACTCGCTTTGGCAAATACCTACCACACCATCGAAGAACCCGACCAAGCTGCCGTCCCCGTCACGGGCCCGATCTACGAAGCGATTGCCTATCGCGAAGGAAAAATCCGCGTCACCTTTCGCGAAGTCGGCAGCGGCCTGAAGGTCATCGGCGAAACGCCCCCCGGTTCATTTACCATTTGTGGACCGGATGAGGTATTTCATCCTGCGGTCGCAAGAATCATTGGGCGCGCTTCGGTGGAGCTATCGTCGGATCAAGTTGAATCTCCGAAAGCGGTCCGGTATTGCTGGGATGATTCAGCCAAACCTTCCTTGGTCAACAGCGCGGATTTGCCAGCCTTTCCATTTCGCACGGATTCATTGGAACTCAAGTCCGAAGAGACCGCGTTTTAAGCTATCGACCGGTTTTTCAGGCTGTTGTTTGCCTCGGCGTTGGGATAAATTTGTGTTTACCAGTGGTCGGCCAACGCAAAACGGAAACAGCCGTCGGCCCCCACACGATTTTCATTCTTCCAATAAGTATTGCAGACGAAGTCATGACAGAGCCAGAGCAGCCCAAACCAACCGCCGAAACTCCGCCAGCCGCACCGACCGTTGCTGAAGTGGCCCAGACCGCCGACGAAGCGCCGACGACAGAGCAACCCGCTGCGCCTGCCAAAAGTTTCGCCATTGGCTCGCAGCGTGACGCCGCCGACAAATCACTGGCCCCGTCCCAACCAAAAGCAGTCGTCGATGCGGTTTCCAATCCTGTCAACCTGCGGGGGGTCAGCGAGCCTGAAGCGGTGGTTGCTCCGTCGGCTGAAGTGAGGTCTGAGGCCGGTCTCGGCGATGACATCGACGCCGAAATTGCAGCCGCCATGGCAGGAATCTCCATGGATGACGTGGTTGCCAAAGCCGAAGCTTCGGACACGGAACTGGAATTGAACACCAAAGTTCAAGGAACGATCACAAAGATCTTCAAGGACAACGTCTTCATTAAACTCGCCGGTCAAAACGAAGGGGTTGCGGCACTGCATACCTTTAAGACAGAACCTGCCGAGGGCGAGACGCTTACCGTTACGGTTCGCGGACTAAATAAGGACGACGGGCTCTATGAGCTAACCGTTCCCGGCGCAACGATCAACGTCTCGGACTGGGACGAAATCGAAGAAGGCGCTGTTGTGGAAGCCAAAGTCACCGGCACTAACTCCGGCGGCCTTGAAGCGGCACTTGGTTCGATTCGCGGCTTTATTCCTGCCAGCCAAATCTCACGCTACCGCGTTGAAGACATGGAACAGTTCGTCGACAAAAAACTGCAATGTGTTGTCGTCGAGTGCAAGCCAGATAAACGGAAACTTGTTCTCAGCCACCGGGCCGTCCTCGAACGCGAGATGGAAGAGAAACGCAAGACGCTGATGGAGGAACTGGAAGTTGGCCAAATTCGCGAAGGTATCGTCAGCAAGCTGATGGACTTTGGAGCATTTGTTGATCTGGGTGGTGCCGAGGGCCTGATCCACATCAGCAAAATTAGCTGGACGCGCGTCCGCCATCCAAGTGAAGTGATGCACGAAGGCGAAAGAGTCAAAGTCAAAGTCGACAAGATCGGCGACGATGGAAAAATTGGTCTATCTCACAGAGACACCCTCGAGCACCCTTGGCAGGCTGCCGGAAATCAATTCAACGAGGGCGACACCATCACTGGCACCGTAACCAAACTGATGGATTTCGGGGCATTTGTCCAAGTGGCACCCGGAATCGAAGGACTGATTCACGTTTCAGAACTTGCCTACCACCGTGTATCCAAAGTTTCGACCGTGTTAAGCGAAGGCGACTCGGTCGAGGTCAAAGTTCTCTCGGTCGACAAAGACCAGCACAAAATTTCGCTCTCTCGCAAAGCGTGCCTTGTCGCACCTGCTCCTAAAGCGGGTGACAAGAAAGATGAAGTTCCAGAAGACTTGCCGCCACGAGAATTGGCCATCAAAGCGTCTGGTGAACCTTTAAAAGGTGGAACCAATCGTAAGTCTGGCGGCGAGAGTGTCGGGCTCAAGTGGTAGCATCGATGTTGTGGGAAAATGTTGCCCGGCGAATTCTGTTCAAACTTCCGGCCGAACGCGCTCATCATTTTTCGATGGGCATGTTCAACAGCATGCTGGCGCTCAAGCCAATCAGCAATACCTTTGCCAGTCGATACACCGTTGGCGACGCGCGACTGAAAACGGACGTGTTCGGTTTGCAGTTCACTAACCCCGTTGGGCTGGCAGCAGGTTTTGACAAAGACGCCCAATGGTATCCAAAACTGGCGACGCTCGGCTTCAGCCATGTCGAAGTCGGCACCATCACCGGCCAAGCTCAACCCGGCAACCCAACGCCGCGTCTCTTTCGTCTTCCCCAAGACAAAGCGATCATCAACCGGATGGGGTTCAACAATGGCGGTGCCGATGGAGCAGCTAAGCGACTTGCGCAGACAGCCAAGTTCCGGCCTACCGACATCTTAGGCGTCAACATTGGAAAGACCAAAGTTGTCCCGGTCGAAGACGCCACCAGCGATTACCTGTACAGTTTTGAACGCTTGTTCGCATTCGCAGACTACTTCACTGTCAACGTTAGCTCGCCGAACACGCCGGGTTTGCGCACGCTGCAAAATCGCGAGCCACTGATCGAGCTACTGAGCGCTCTGCAGAAGTTGAACCAGACTCTGGCAGCCGATCATGAGACTGATCCCAAACCGATCTTGCTGAAGATCGCGCCTGATGTAACGCCCGAGCAGCTGGACGATATTATCTCGATCCTGAAAGAGATCCGGCTGGACGGAATCATCGCCACCAATACGATGCTTTCTCGCGCAGATCTAGAAACTGCTGACAGCGAAGTGGAAGAAATTGGTGCCGGCGGTTTATCAGGAGCCCCGCTGACGACACGCAGTCGCGATGTGGTCTCCAAACTTCACTCTCATTTGGGCCCAGAAATCCCTGTCATTGGCGTCGGTGGCATCATGAACGGCGCTGATGCGTGGAACATGATTTGTGCTGGAGCATCGCTGGTGCAGATCTACACCGGTTTCATCTACGGCGGACCGGGAATCGTGCGCGACATCAATCGCTTCGTCTTGCAGAAAGTCGACCAACATCAATTGCCTTCGGTGACTGCTGCCGTTGGACGCAAAGACTTGATGGTTTAGTGGCTCGCGCAAACAGCCACACACCTCCATTCGGGCGGCTTGACGCTATCACGCCCTATCTGCTGGAAAATATTCTGCGACTGGGGTTGTCGGTTTACTACGCGCGTCGTAAAACAGTTACGACAACTGTAGTAAACAGGGAATTACGAAGTGGCCAAGAAAAGAATAACGCGGCTCGGGACGGGAGAGCTGGAGATCTTGGAGATGCTCTGGCGGGATGGTCCGCTGAATCTATCCGAAGCTCATGAAAGCTTGGGGCAGCCGATCGGATACACGACAGTTCAAACGAGGCTCAATCGCCTGGCGGACAAGGGAATCGTCAGGAAATCGAAGAATCGGCCGTCACTCTATTCTGCAGCGATCAGTCGCCAGCAAGTCAACCAACACGATCTCGAATTACTCGTGAAACGAGTCAATGATGGGGCATTTCTCCCGCTGGTAGCACAGCTTGTCGGCGATCGCGATCTAAGCGATGAAGAAATCAAACAGTTAAAGGCAATGATCGCTGACGCTGAGAGAAAAGGCTCCGGTAGAAAGAAACGAGGTAGTCGCGATGAGTGAAAGCACTGAATTCACCGTCGATTACATCGTTCATTTGATGCGCACCGGCGTTGCGCTGGCGATTTTCGTTGGACTGGCGAGCCTATTGATACGCGCAACGCAAGCCAAGCCGGCAACTCGAGTGCTTGTCTGGCTACTGGTGCTGACGCCGAGCTGGTTGCTGTTTTCGATCACGGTAGAGATTCCTTGGTACGCACGGAAGAGGAAAAAGAGGAGTATTTGACGCCTGAAACTGTTTTCGATCACGGTAGAGATTCCTTGGTACGCTACAGAAACGAGCCCAAATGGAATGGCCGATACTGTTTCTAGTTGGTTTATGAACACAAACCGTGCAACCATTTTTGAAGCATCAGCCCAATCCCCGTCTACGACATCAACTCTAGCGTCGATCAAGGCCGGGTCAGCGTCGATCAAGGCCGGGTCAGCATCGGCAATGTGGTCGGCACTTTTGACCTCTGCGCCGCTAATTCTACTGACGATCTGGGCTACAGGGATCGTTGGGCTAATAATCTGGTATTTGCACGGCTACGTCTGCCTCTGCAAAGCGGTAAAGCAGATGCCATCGACAGCCAACTTTCAATGGCTGCGAGAGCTGAAAGACGCTTACAGAGACAGCTCCCTTGGCCACCAACCTCGTTTGAAAATTTCTCATGGGCTAGGGCCGCTGGTTTGCCAAATCGGCACCGAGCATACCGTGATCGTGCCAGCTGATTTTTGGAGCAACTGCACATCGGACCAGCGAACGGCGATTTTACATCACGAACTTTCTCATGCCGAACGTGGCGACCTTTGGACGTTACTACTTGGACGCTTGCTACTTGGACGCTTGCTAGTTTTACCACAGTGGTTCAACCCAATTGCGTGGCTGGCGTTTCGGGCCACCAATCACACAACGTATTGAGAGAATTATTCACCCGAAAGGAATCGAGATGAAGTTTACACTCCCCCTTATCTTGGCTTCACTAACCCTATTATTGCTGCTGACGATCCTCCGACCGGAGCTTGTCGCTCAACAGTCGCAACCGGCGGCACATCAATCAAGCACGGCGGCGATACAGAAATCAATCGACAGCCAACCCGACATTGAAACCGACAAAGCGGCTAGGAAAGTTCATGAAGCGCACATTGAGATTGAAGCTGAGGACTTGGAAACAAAGACCTACTACGTTGGCGACTTGGTCGGCCCCAACACGTCATCCAACGCACTCCTCACGCCCGCCGCCTACGCCACAGCTAAGGAACAGGCCTTGGCTCAGGCATTCGGAGAGCGTGGAGCGGCTCAAGTGGTGACGGAAAAGGATTTTAAACCGTTAGAGGAATTAGTGCGTTCCACAATATCGGAAGACACATGGGGGCCGGCAGGGGAACGATCGAGGTTTTCATGCCTAATCTGAGCTTGATCATCAACCAGACCAGCGAGTCCCACCAACAAATCAAAGACCTGTTAGCACGACTTCGTGAGATATATCAAATAACCATCAAGCTGGACGCCTTTGTCTTCGTGTTCGCTGAATCCAAAAAACTGGATTCAGCGATCCAAACGTATCAATTGCCAGAAGATGATTTTCTGCAGGCATATTTAGCAGCGTTCAAAGAATGCGTGACTTCACTTAACATCCCTTCAGCGACCGTGTTCAACGGGCAAGGGTTTGCTATTAAACCTTCAACTTTAGCTTTGAAAACCTGCCAGTTAGATCCCATTAAACTAACCGCCATCATGAAGGCCGATGCCTCAGGGGTACATCTTTCCTGTTGTAAATTAGCCGAGAATTCGAACGACAACGGCCGTGCCAATGTACAGGTATCGGATGATGGCAAATTGAACAAGCAGACATCAAGCCAGTACGAGCACGCGCCCGGTGATGTAATTGCGATTGGCAACGTTGACAGCCATGGATACGCAACGATCGACATTACATCGTTGATCAAAGACAACAGCCAGAACCAAAAAGCCGCTTTAATGGTACGGCCAATCGTTTTCAATCAACGATCGGACCGTTAAGGCGACTACTTTTTCAACTTCGCTAGGTCCTCGTCCAGTTCTTCATCGACTTTACCGAGCGCACCTCGGCCATTGGAATCGATTCGGCTGTAAGCGACTTCGCGGATCAAATCTAGATCAGCGTCCCAATACAGTTGCTTTTGCTCAGGTGAAACGTCAGTATTCCATGGACGCACGATTCTCATGCCCACCCCCAGCCCTTCATATCCGGTATACCACCAAGGGCTCTTAGGATAATTCGGATCCTCTTCTTTCCACGGCTCATCGTCGCTTCCCAATCGGGTCACACTGTCGCACAAATCCGCCTCCGAAACAAACGAACCGCCTCGAAGCGTTCGCGGATAGACCGTTGTTGGTTTGCGAAAAGATTCTTCCACCGAAGACTCCTGCTTAGCTTTACCGGCGTCACTTACCGGTTCGTAGCCATCGAGCACCCATTCGGACACGTTACCATACATATCGAACACCCCCCATGGGTTGGGTTCCAGTCTTCCGCTGGCGTGTCGTTCTTCATCAGAATTGTCAGCGAACCACGCGTGATCTTCCAGTTTTGAATCATCGTCACCAAAGTAGAATTTCGTTGTCGTACCGGCGCGGCACGCGTACTCCCACTCGGCTTCGTAGGGCAATCGGTAAATTGTCCCGGTCAGCAGGCTGAGCCATTTCGTGTATTGTTTAGCTGCGAACTGGGTCATGCTGGCGGCGGGCTGATCAGGATCCTCTCCAGCCTCGTAAGTAATGTCCGGTTCATAAAGCGCAGAAGGCGCTGTTACCGCGTCGACGTCTTCACGATTTTCAACCTTGCGAATTCCGTTGCGTTGCAGCAACTTAAAATTCGCGTCCATCTCCATGTAACCTAGATACTCGGCCCAAGACACTTCGTGTTGACCGATCCAGAACGGTTTGACGGCGATCGAGGCTGACTTCCGCACTTCCTGACCGTCTCCTTCGGCAGTTCCCATTGTGAACACGCCGGCAGGAACCGGAATCATCTTGAATGACACATCGGTCCCCGGAATTTGGTGATCGTAGGGAATCATGAATTTCCCATCGACCTCTACAAAATGCCCTTCGGGCGGTTTCTCAAGAACGACGCCAAGCGTCTTCGTTGCTGCTTGCTGAGCAGTGCTGATGCTACTTATGCCAACGGCCAAGCAGGAGAAAATCAATGTGCGGCAAAGTGTTTTGATAGCCATATATTCAAAAATGGAGAAAGTTGCAGGAATGACTCGTCCTATTATAGGTCCGAGGCTAATTTTTTATCGAACACCGTTCGTCGGTTCGTGTTCGTCGGTTCGTAGTACTGCCCAAATAATGCATTTACGCAACTTCAGGCCGAATCCTACCTGTAAATTTTGGCTGAAGCCGATACGGCAAAGCGGGATCCGCCACCAACGAAAGCCGGTCGTTATAAATGCAAGTCTTTTAGGGTAGTTGCGCTCCCTCGCCAAATATTGCACTGCAAAACAGCGTGATTTTGCCAAGCCAAACACGACTTTTAAGACTACACAGTTTAACCACTCTAAGGGAGCAGGGTGTCGAAAATTTCCGCTACGCCGGTAGAATCTCGACGAAGGCGGGGGCTAACGCGTAGCGCCCGTGTTTTGGTACAATCCACGCTCTCAATATTGATAACCTATCTCGAAACCTTGTCGTAAATTGGACACTCCCGTCCGCCCCGAGGGTTTCAGGATAGGTGCTAGGTTTTAAAAGTTCAGGTATTTGGAAACGATCATGGCAGAAAAAGAAAATGAAAATGCTCGGCGAGCAATTCAAGTCGACGAGTCCAATACACAAACGTGTTATGCGAATTTTTGCCGGGTGACGGGCTCACCGGAAGAACTGATCATCGATTTTGGGATGAATTCACAGCCCATTGGCACCAATGACCAACCCGTGAACATCGACCAGAAAATCGTGCTGAACTTCTACACTGCCAAACGCTTACTTCAGGCTTTGCATGTGTCAGTCCAGCGGCACGAAAGCGTTTTTGGTCGAATCGAAACAGACATTCAAAAGCGCATGAAGACCCGCGATGAAGAGCCCAAGGCGTCTGAGACTAAGCCGACCGAAAAGTAGGGCGTTGGTGACACCGAAAACGGGTTGCCCTGCGATCAGAAACATCCACTATACAAAATCTTATAAAGTAGAAAACCGAGAAAACACCATGGCGAAGAAGAGTATTGACAGCGTTGAGGTAAGCGGCAAAAAAGTTCTGATGCGAGTGGATTTCAATGTGCCTCTTGATGGCGATTTGAACATCACCGATGACCGCCGCATTCAAATGGCGCTACCGAGCATCAAGTCGGTCATCGACCGCGGCGGGCGTTTGATTTTGGCCAGCCACCTCGGCCGTCCAAAGGGAGTTGCCGACCCGAAATTCAGCCTCGCTCCTGCGGCCAAACGACTGGGAGAAATTCTTGGATCGCCCGTTCACTTCGCGACCACTACCGTCGGTCCCGATGCTGCGGAGAAGATTGCGGCACTGGCTGATGGCGAAGTCGTCGTCCTCGAAAACTTACGATTCAACGAAGGTGAAAAGGCCGGCGACGACGGATTTTCTGCTCAACTGGCTGAATTTGTTGACATTTACTGCAACAACGCATTCGGCACCTGCCACCGCGAAGACGCGTCGATGTACGGTGTGCCAATGGCAATGGGTGGCAAACCCAAAACTGTCGGTTCACTCGTAGAAAAAGAGATCAAATATCTCGACGGTGTGATTTCAAGCCCCGACCGTCCGTTCGTGGCAATCCTTGGCGGTGCCAAGGTCTCCGACAAAATCAAAGTCATCGAAAACTTGCTCGGCATCTGCGACCACGTGCTAATCGGTGGAGCGATGGCCTATACGTTCTCCTTGGCCAAAGGTGGCAAAGTAGGTGACAGTCTGGTTGAGCCAGAGCATGTTGAATTGGCGAAATCTCTGATGGAAAACGCCGGTGAAAAACTGGTTCTTCCGGTCGATACCAGTTGCGGTGACGAATTTGGAAATGCGGACTGCAACAAGAAGATTGTTGCCGCCGGTGAAATTCCAGACGGATGGGAGGGCTTTGACATCGGCCCTGAAACCTCCAAGAAGTTTGCCGAGATCATTGCGTCGGCAAAAACGGTAGTCTGGAACGGCCCCATGGGTGTATTCGAAGTCGAGCCGTTTGCTGTTGGAACTAAAGCAGTCGCACAGGCGATTGCTGACGGAGACTCAACATCGATCATCGGTGGTGGTGACAGCGCTGCCGCAGTTGCTCAACTTGGTTTTGAAGACTCGGTAACACACGTCAGCACCGGTGGTGGAGCCAGTTTGGCGATGCTAGAAGGCAAGACGTTTTCAGCCGTGGAACTGCTGGACGACGCGTAGAAATTGTGCTCGGCTGAAAACCGAAGCTGCGTAACTCGGTCTTCAGCCGAAGCTGGCGGCCTCAAGGAGAATATCACTCACTTTAGTTCTTCGGCATCAGTTTAGATTAGCCGAAGCCCCCAGACTTTGGATGCCTTACGCACAGAACCTAATGCTTAGAGGCTCGTAGTATGTGCTCCAGCGCCACCGGCATCTACAGTCGAAAATGCTCCTGCGCCTAGGTTAGGCCCGGGCAAGGAGTCGGCGCCTTTGCCGCGAAACACAGACTCAATCAACTCCATGTACCCGTCAGTCATGCTGCTGAGAGAGCTGTTGGCAATCACGTGCTCACGCCCAGCGGCTCCAAGTTCAGCGCCCAATTGCGGGTCGTTGAGTATTTGCAACCAACGCTGCGACATCATAATTTCATCACCCGGTGTGACTAGGTAACCCGTTGCCCCTTCAATCACCGATTCGTTGATCGATCCCACCGCGGTAGCGACGACCGGACGCTGGCAGCTTAGCGCTTCAAGGATAGACACTGGGCTGGCCTCGTTGTGGCTGGAAAGCGCAAACAGATCGACCATCGACAAAACCTCTGGAATGTCACTAACAGACCCCAGAAACTTAACACGCTGTTGAATTCCTTTGCTGGCGGTCAACTCTTCGAGCATCGGTCGCTCTGGACCGTCACCGGCAATCACGAAGTAAGCTTCGGGCTGTGATTCCAATGTCAATCTTGCCGATTCCAAAAACAGAGCATGATTCTTCTCTGGTCGGAGAGCAGCAACAATCCCAACGACTGGTGCATCAGATGGAATACCGTGAGTCGACCGCCACTGAGCTCGCGCTTCGGCGTTGAACACGAATCGATCTGTATCAATCCCATTTGGAATCATGAAGACTTTAGCATCGGGAAATTTTTCGTTGTTGACCAAATAGTCGGCGTGCGAGTTGGCACATGCAATAAAACCGTCAGTGATGCCGGTCAGCAATCGGTTCAATCGACCGACGCCATCAGGCCAGCCTGTGGAATGAAGCGCCGAAAGAATTACCGGCAGTCGTGCTGATTTGGCAGCCAAACGCCCCCAAAACATTTTGTCTCCGGCTCCTACGGTAATCACGGCGTCAAGTTGCTGGTCTTTGAACAACCTCCGCAGTCGGTTGGCGACTGCCACGTCGTATTTGTGATGAATCAAATTCTCAAAAACAGGAATCTCATCGGCAAGTTCTTTACCCAGAACGCCTTTCTCTTTCAGGCAACCAATCATCGGCGTGATGCGGTTGCGATCGAAACGACGAACGAGGTTGACCAGTAGTGTTTCAGCTCCACCAACGGGCATGCTGGTGATAATGAACATGGTGCGGATCGGGCGATGGGGATTCATAGTGGTGCCTAGCTTTGCGACATCGGGAGAAGTAAATTGGCCGCGGTTTTGGGCGAGCGTCGCTACACTTGCACCTACGCCGAATTATTTGGTCGGAATCTGACTGGAGTCTACTGCTGGAATCGCTAACGGCGGAACAGCGAGTTCATGAATTTTTGTCGGGTCCGCTTGACCGTCGCGACGAACGGCTCGGCGTTCGTATTTGTAAGGCTTTACACGTGCAATTCTTGGGTCAAATGAGAGCCAGTTCTTGACGCGTTCAAAGCTTGGGTCGCCATGGATACGCTGGATATGGAAAGAGTCGCCGCCGATTGCGTTCCAACCGCCGTAAGCAGAACACACTCCCAAGAACCCGTGTTCCTTCAACATACTGAAAACGCTGTGGTTCAGGTTTTCGCGTTGGCCAAATGGAAACGCAAAATACTGTACCGGTTTCCCAAGAAGCTCTTCGATATCCCGTGAAGCCTGAATCACTTCATCCGCCAACACCCCCGGATCGGAGACTTTCCCAAGATCAAGATGCGTGCGAGTATGGGCACCAATTTCGATGCCTGAATTCGCAAGTGACCGCAATGACTCAAGGGAGTTGATTGGCAATTCTTGCCCTATTTCAACATCGTGGGGAAACGCCGCTTGCTGAACAACGTTTTCGATCGTCACGAAATAGCAAACCGGAATATTGCGTTCAATCAACAACGGCAACGCGTACTCGCAGTTTTCCGCGTAGCCGTCATCGAAAGTAATCGCCAGCGTAGGACGATCATTGAAACCTGAATCAACTCGTCGTTGCAGCTCGGTCAGAGAAACAAGGTCGAACTCTTCTTGAAACCAGTCGATCTGCCGCTTGAATTGCTGGCGCGTCATCGTCCAAGGATTTGAGTGATCATCAGCAATCCGATGATAGAAAATTGAATACGCCGGCATTTTGCCTTGCGAGGTCATTCTTCGGCGTCGCCACGAACGATATGGCATCGTCGACAAACGATAGAAGTCGATTAGTTTTGATTTCCAAGGATTCACAGGGAGTCATTCTGACCGTGAAATAGGTCACAAGCTTGAGGAGCGGTAATGGCAAAACGGGGACAATGCCGTCGAACTAGTTGACAGCTTTTAAGTCATGTCGATGTAATTGTTCGCCATGAAATGCGATTCGAGAATCAAGTTCTGCACCGGAAATTGAAATTAACCGGCTAGTGCACTAGCAATCGTTACAGCCGTCAAAACCGTTCAGATTTCACAATTGCGTCGTTGGAAAATGTATTTTGCCGCGGCTCGGTCAACAGAAGGGTTGTAGGTTTGGACACGTACGCCTCTACCAAAATTCAAACTTTGGACTCCCTCTATGTCATTGACCAACATGCCACCGGCCGATTCAAGCAACTCGGTCGCTCAGCCTGCAATCGTGCAAGCTTCAAGCTCATCCGCAGTCGCCAACACTACGCTAACTAATGCTCAAAACACTAGCGAGGTAAGTGTCGGTGGAGATTCGCCCCAGGCTCCAAAACGAAATTTACTGGGTATGGAAATCGACGCGCTGACAATGGAAGGTGCAGTTGACCGACTGTGGAATTGGATTCACGACTCGCAAGAGACTCAGGGCTGCCGCTATGTGGTAACGCCCAACGTCGATCACGCAGTTCTACTGCAGGAAAATGAAGATCTGCAAGCTGCATACCGAGACGCGCATTTGGTGCTTGCCGATGGCCATCCAGTTGTCTTGGCATCGAAACTTCTAAAACAGCCGGTTCCCGAACGTGTCGCCGGTTCGGAGTTGGTACCATCCTTGTTCGACGCCTTCAATCTTCATGGAGCGTTGAAAGTGTTCTTGCTGGGCGCAGCCGAGGGCGTCGCCGAAGTCGCCGCCAAAAACATGCTTCAGAAATGGCCCAATGTTCAGACCATTGGCGTCTACAGCCCACCAATGGGATTCGAAAAAGACAAAGTTGAGTGTGCAAATATTTTAGCGCGGATTGCAGCCTGCAAGCCGGACGTAGTTGTCGTTGGCTTGGGCGCCCCGAAACAGGAACTGTGGGTTCACCGCTACCACCAACTCATCGATGCCAAAGTCGCCTTATGTGTCGGCGCAACCATCGACTTTCTGGCTGGCGAAAAGAAACGGGCGCCTTATTGGATGCAGCGCACCGGCCTCGAGTGGGCACATCGCATGTTCAGTGAACCTAAACGATTGGTGAAACGATACGCCAAAGACGCTTGGGTATTCCCTCAACTCGTCGCTCGCCAATGGATCGCCGACGCCCGTATATCGGTCGTTCAGGAACAAAAAGAATTGATGATCCAGAAGGACCAGAAGCTCCAAGAAGATGGGGTTCGATAGGGATCTGCATATGACTACAATGATTCGATAACCAATCGAAACAACTGGAGTCAATTCACCGATGAATAAGAAGGTCAAGAAACAGATCGAAGTCCTGCGGCAAAAGCAGGAGAAGACCCAGAAACTGCTCAACGACGCTAAGGCTCAAACGGATGACCCGGCTGAAGTGGAAGAACTGGAAAAGCAGGTTCAGCAGATCAAAGCCAAGATTGAGGAATTGAAGAACGGCTAGGTTCCAGCCATTGATTATTGGGAGAGAGCTGAGATAATCGTCACTCACATTCCCCAATTTTGATTTCAAAGACGAAACGATCATGAAAGCTGAACTACACACTTCAAAAGGTGTGATGCACATCGATTTTTACGACGCTGATGCCCCTAACACTGTAAAGAACTTTATTGATCTGGCCCAAAAAGGATTCTACGACGGCCTGACGTTTCACCGCGTGCTGGATGACTTCGTGATCCAAGGCGGATGCCCTGAAGGTACAGGCACCGGTGGCCCCGGGTATAAGATCGACTGCGAAACGAGCGGCGGAAACCAGTACCACGATCGCGGAGTACTTTCGATGGCTCATGCCGGCCTCAACACGGGCGGTTCGCAGTTTTTCGTCTGCCACAGCCGCACCAATACGGCTCATCTCGACGGTAAGCACACTTGCTTCGGCAAAGTCACCGAAGGGTTGGACGTGATCGATGAGATTGCAGTTGGTGACAAGATTGAAAAAATCGTTGTCAACGAATAGTCCGAACTATCGTTCGCAAGAAGACTAAATAATGCCGCCCTCCCTTCAAAACAGACGGGAGGGGCGGAGCTTAGCCGACCGGGTGACGGGCCGCGAGCCTCTACTCTGGAGAATCCGCCGTTACTAGCTCAGAGCGAAGACTCCGAGCATTTAAAACTCCTAGCATTTTGGTCGCTTAGGAGTGTGTCGCCGTAGCCACTGGCTAAATGAACTCGGCAATGCCAAAAGAACTCGGCAATGCCAAAACGGCAAAGAACAAATCTTACTTATCACTCACTGTAGGCGTCGCAAAGCGCCGATTGAAATAATCGGCATCAAAGGGATCGGACATCTCAACCTTACTTTGCGTTTGCAAAGAAGACGAATTCCTCTTGATTGAAAATCCTGATTCTTGAGAGTCGGCGGCGATAGCTAGATCTGCAGCGTTGTCCTCAACTTTGACTTCAGTTGGTTTAGGGATTCTCCGCACGTTGCCTGAATTCGTCAGCGGCTGCACCCTAGCGATGGATTGAGCAAACTGCGGTTGAGGAATCTCCCGTTGGGAATCTCCTGTCTCCGAGCCTTCTTGGGACTCAGTCACCGCAATCGCGGGCGACGAAAAGATAGGCTGCTCGTAGCTCACTTGCCGCACCATTGCGGTAGGTACTGGATCACCGAACTGATCAATCACCTCGGTTGTTACAGGCGCACGATTGGAAACCGCTGGTGCCCGCTGCACGGCCGCGATGGGACGCAGCGGAACGCGATGCAAGTCGGGAATGCGCACGTTAGTCTTGACTCCAATCATCGCTTCAATGCGATCTTTCCTGGCGGCGTCTACAAGCGCTTTTTGTTTCGCCTGTCTTTGCTGATCTTCAAATTTCATCTTCTGTGCGAGTCTCAGATCGGCTCGTTTTCTTTTGGCTTGTAGATCAAAATCTAACGCGGCGAGTCGTCTGGCAGGCATGCGAGATTCCTGCAGCACCAATAAATGGTTGGCCCCTTCTTCGAACAACTCATTTCGCAAACACCACTGAAACACGCCAACTTGTCCCTCTAGGTCCGTCGGCTTGGTGCGTGCCGCTAGCTCCCAATAGGCCTCACTCAGCGTCGTCGAAGTAAACAACACTCGGTTCTCGGCAAGATGAATCCGACTGCCACTCGCAAGTTGCAGAATATATTTTTCGCCTTGCCTGCTAATTTCTCCCGCCATCGTCTGCCCATTTTTCAGCACGACGATGCCACTGTGAACAGTATTGGAATCCGATTGGGCGCGCAGATCTTCTACACAAAACAAAAAAATCACCGCCAGCAAAATGGCAGCAAGCATCGGATATTGAATTTTTTTCAGCCGCATGGCTGGACAATAGTAATGTTGCGTTGAGGGGTCAACGCAGGTTGTCGTTTATCCGCCAAACCACGCGGATAAACTGCAGCAGTCGCAATCCTGCCCACTTTACGTATTCCACGCCGCCCGATACCGTTTAGGTCAAATTAAGAAGTTCCCAAACCAAAGTGATAGCATGGCAGCCCGCAAACCGAACGAAATCCGCGCGGTCAAGATTAAAAGAAAGTACACCAACAAGACCGCTGGTAGCGTGCTTTATCAGTCCGGTGAAACGGTAGTGCTGTGTACGGCCAGCATCGACGAAAACGTGCCGCCGTGGATGGAGAAATCTGGCAAAGGCTGGATCACGGCCGAATACAATATGCTGCCGGGCAGTACGAGTCCGCGTAAGCGACGCGATCGCAACAAGGTCGATGGACGAACAACCGAAATCCAAAGATTGATCGGGCGCAGTTTCCGCGCGGTCGCCGATCTAGAGGCTCTGGGGCCGCGGCAGATCACGGTCGATTGCGACGTTCTGCAGGCCGATGGCGGCACCCGTACTGCCAGTATCACCGGCGGCATGATCGCCTTGATTGACGCCATCGCATCGATCAAAAAAGACCTGCCCGACCCGAAGAAATTTCCGCTTCGCGATACCGTCGCTGCCATCAGTGTCGGTATCGTTGATGGCAAAGCGGTTTCGGATTTGGATTATCCGATGGACTTCGCTGCCGCCGTCGACATGAACGTGATCATGACAGGCAAGGGGCAGTTCGTCGAGATTCAAGGCACTGGCGAAGAGGCAACGTTCTCCGAAAAAGAACTGGGCGCACTTTTGAAATTAGCCAAGGGCAGCATCAAGGAACTAGTGGCCAAACAGAAGAGCGCGTTGGGGAAACGCTGGCCGGGATTCTAAGAACCTATTCCGAAACCTCGTCGTAGATTAGACATTCCCTTCCGCCCCGCAGTTTCAGGATAGGTACTAAATAGCTCGAAACTGTCACTCTCCCTCTCCGATGGTCGGAGACTCACCGACGGGGAGGGCATTGGGCGGCTTTAACCATGGATAAACCAAACGGCAAGTCGATTCGAGACCAGTATGCAGACCAAGGCGTCGAGAATTTTTATCTCGAACACGGACATGATTACGTCAATCCTCATTTGGCCCAGATCAAGCAACTTCTTGTGCAAAACGAGCATCGCATCGACTATTCGTCGGCGCTAGATTTCTGTTGTGGTGGGGGTGAGGTCACCACCGTGTTGGAAGGACTGGGCTTTCCCAACACGACCGGCTGCGATCCTTTCACCCAGCAAGCGTTTGCGAACAACACAAACAAACGGGCATTGTCGTTTGGTTTCTCTGATGTGATTCAGGGGAAACTAACTGGGGAATTTTCGTCCGTCATTTGCAGTTTTGCGATGCACCTATGCCCGAAAGACCAGCTGTTCCTTTTGACGTACTATCTTTTCGAAATCGCCCCACAGATAGTCGTCATCACCCCGCATAAGCGCCCCGCCCTAGAAAATTTAGCAGGCGTGGAACTGGAGTTCGAAGACTTCGCTCTAACCAAACGAGGAAAAAAGGTACGGCTAAAGGCCTATCGAAAAGCCATCTAGCCACGCTGTTTTTCAGCAACGGGTGATCGTCCATAGCACACGCTACTTTTCCATCGCCCATTTGATAGTGAGGCAGTTGCCGTTCCGTTGGTCGTTATACATC
>CALKXO010000034.1 GCA_938003615.1 uncultured Pirellulaceae bacterium
CGTTTTGACCGCAGTTGCGATCTGGTCATCCCGAACATCTCCGGACACGCCAATCCATGGCAGCAGGTGATCGTGTAAATATTGCACGCTCAGCACCGGTGGTACGGAAATTCGGCCAGAACGGGTCGTAGCCGAACCAAAATTTTTCTTGATATTACGACTCGGTAAACTTAAACGCTTGCACGGAACGGGCGTGCTTCTCGTCGGCCGATCATTGTCCGCAACAAAAATCCAAACAACGCCACAGTTCTTTCGACCTTGTTCGCCCTCCCATTGATGCGCGGACTATCTACATGTCCGACCATTTTGGAAATTGATCCTTTTACTTGCTTACTTCCTAGGCTATACTCTCGCCTAATAGGGATTTGTTAGCCGCTTGCAGCCTTTATCTGCTAAAAAGCTACCTTCGCGTTTGAACGTGAAATTTCCGGATGTCAAGAATCTTTGATTCCCTCCGGACTCTGGCACTGCTGGCCGACAACTCCCAGAATTTTGAATATTCATGGAGTCCCGATGCAAGCTACCCCTTCTGATGTGAGTCGACCTGCCCAGCAGTCTGCTCGTAAGACACCACCAACCGAACAAGGCGTTTCTACGACCTCCGTTCACGCGGGGGAAGCTCGCCAGAAATCAAACAACGCGATCACCGATTCCGTTGTTTTGGCTTCGACCTTCACTTTCGAAAACACCCAGTCCATCATCGACTTCATCGATAACGATGAAGAGCGCGGTGAGTACGGGCGTTACGGGGTGCCGGGCGAGCAGGTGGTTGAACGAAAACTGGCGGCCCTCGAAGGTGCTCAAGAGGCAATCCTTTACTCTAGCGGCATGGCGGCCTTCGTCGGCGTGTTGAACTCAACGCTCTCTAGCGGCGACGAGATTGTTTTCTTTGATGAGTGTTACCACCGCTCGCGCGAGTACTGTCGCAAGTACCTTTCAAAGTTTGGCGTCGTGACCAAGGAAGTCAAAACGGGCGACTACGACGCGATGGAAGCCGCCATCACCCCCAACACGAAAATGTTGGTCAGTGAGTCGCCGACAAATCCTCACATGAGCGTGATTGATTTAGATCGTTTTGCGGCGATCGGAAAACAACACGGCGTCACGACCATCATCGATGCGACACTAGCCACGCCATTCAACATTTCGCCAATCGCTCACGGCGTCGATTTGGTAATGCACTCCGCAACCAAGTATCTTGGCGGCCACAACGACTTGCTTGCCGGTGTAGTACTAGGAACAAAAGAATTGCTTGCCCCAATACGCAAACTGCGTGGCATCATGGGTTCGATCACGACCCCGCACAACTGCTATTTGCTGCAGCGTGGTCTGAAAACGTTTGGGCTACGGATGAAGCAACATAACGAAAACGGCTTGGCGGTTGCTCGTTTCTTGGAATCTCATCCGCGCGTTGAGAAGGTCTATTATCCGGGATTGGAAACACATTCCTATCACCAGATCGCCAAGGAAACGATGCGTGGCTACGGCGGATTGGTGACGTTTCTCGTCAAAGACGCCGATTGGAAACAAACTGCCGCAATCGTCGATGCAGCCAAAATGGCTCGCATTGCCCCGTCGCTCGGCGGCGTAGAGACGCTGATCGAGCAGCCGTTGGTGATGAGCTATTTCCAATGCACGCCTGAAGAGCGCGTAGAATTCGGAATCGACGATAACATGATCCGTTTGGCCTGTGGCATCGAAGACAGCGTTGACATTATCGCAGATCTCGAACAGTGCTTGGCGGCCCAGTAGTTGGGCTTCTTTCGCCCCTCCCTTCGGGAGGGTAGGAGGCTCACCGACGGGGAGGGCCAAGCAACGCAGCAAGCAGATTGGCCGCAAGAAACGAAAAAAATCACAAAAATGATGCGCGCATTTCTTTGCGGCTTTTGTGATTTTTTGCGGCCATTGCTCCTCACAACAACTGCATCTTACCACCCTTCCAAGATCTTCTCGGTTTCAAGTCCAGTTATTCGTTTGAGTCCAGTCACGAGGTACCAGAGAATGCAACCACCGACGACTAGAATGGGAGCGCCGATGACGACGAATCCCCATCCGGTTATTCTGGCGACGTCGCTGTTGTAGAGCTCTTTCCAATCAGCGCTCAGTGGATCGAGGTCGCCGAGAAAGTAGAACGCCAAGCCTAGGTTTAACACGCTACTGATGAGGAAGGATCCGAAGAAGAGAAGTGTAGCTTTCCACTGCAGCCTTTTATAGTCCGTTTCGGTTCCTCTTTCAGCGATGGCCGATTCGATCTTTGCAAGATCGAAGATGGAGTCATTGTAAACAACGACATTGAAGAGTGGTTTGCTCATTTTGTGGGTGATCAGCAAGAGGGATCCAAGGACCAGCGGTTGGACGGCTTCTTTGATGCCGAAGAGGAGGGCGGCATTTTTCCTCACGTTCACGCCACCGGACCAGAGATAGATGGTGATGGCTCCCGTGAGCACGACGGAGAACAACCCGACCAGCGAGAACACATTCATCCGGCGATATTTGAGGTAGTGCCAAAGTCCATAACCGATGGGAAGTGCCAGAGCGACAAACATTGCCCACATCGGTCCGACATGC
>CALKXO010000035.1 GCA_938003615.1 uncultured Pirellulaceae bacterium
TACTTATTTTCGACGGGCGCTGGTTGATCGATTGAGCCAGGTACGACGGTGACGAATTTTGCACCACAGCGTTGCGCGACCTCAATCGACTCTTTGATTTGATCGAGGACTTCTTTGGTGGTGGATTCGTTGGGGTTGGCAAACGTTGGCCGTCTAAAATCTGCGTAAGCGACGAAGACACCCATCTCCATCCCATGCTTCTTAAGAGCGTCTCCGATCTGTTGCTGCTTCTCGGGAGTTTCTTTCTTGATGCCGTTATATTCGAAGGCAGTGAAACCCATTTCATGGCAGAAGTTGATTTGATCGATCACATCGTTGCCGGCCGATGCCTTGAACATGCCCGGATGCGGTGCGAATTTTACTGAAAAAGGCGAGGGCTTCTCCGCCTGCCTGACGGCCGCGTAGCTGGTATTGGCTATGGCAGCTGTCAAACTCGTGGCAGCGGTGGCAGCAAGAAATGAGCGGCGAGACGTTGTCGAAGTGTGACTTTGAGCAAAAGGGAGGCGTTGTGAATCTTCGGAGGAATCTTTTCTCATTTTGTAGTCCATGTTTGGATGATTGCGTTGAAATAGGCGGAGGTGCCAACAGTTTCGCCAACCGGCAAAGTCGATGACGAATTTTAACAAACTCTAGTATAGGCAGCTACACACCGGGGGGCACTGGTGATTAGAATATATTAAATTCAGAAATAGAATCACGGCGAGCTCTTAGTCTTAAGGATCCCGGATTTTTCTCACTCCCAACCCACTGACGGAAATTTTATGACTGAACAAGACAACGCCACGGGGTCTGGCTCTAGCCAAGTGGTACCAAAGAATTTCCTGCTTCCGTTTATTCTAGTCACATTTTGTTTTGCATTGTGGGGGTTCGCGAACGACATTACGAATCCTCTGGTGAAGGGATTTGGAAACATCTTCAACCAAAGCACTTTTATCAGTGCATTCGTCCAATTCGCGTTTTACGGTGGATACTGCTTCATGGCGATCCCCGCTGCGATCTTCATCAAGCGATTCACTTACAAATCTGGCATCCTTTTGGGATTGGTGCTTTATGCGGCAGGTGGTCTATTGTTTATTCCCGCCAGTCAGTGGGGAATCTTTTGGCCGTTTTGTGCAGCCTTTTTCATTATGACCTGCGGGTTGAGTTTTCTTGAAACCAGTGCAAACCCGTATATCCTTTCCATGGGAAGTGAGGAGACCGCTACACAGCGTTTGAACCTCGCACAAGCGTTTAATCCGATCGGATCGATTACTGGAGCGTGGGTTGCAAAGACATACATCCTTGAAAAAATCAGCCCGCTAAGTGGGGCGGAACGTGCGGAGCTTCCTGCTGCGGAATTTGAGGCGTTGAAGTTGACGGACCTTGGCGTTGTTCGGGGGCCCTACGTCACGATCGGAATTGTTCTGGCGATCGTATTTCTCACGATCTTGCTAACCAAGATGCCGCGAAGCAAGACCAATGACGAAGGTGGACTAGATCTGGGTGGAACCTTCAAACGGCTGATGGGGAGCGCGCGATATGTTGAAAGTGTTATTGCCCAATTGTTCTACGTTGGAGCCCAAATTGCGGTTTGGACTTACATCGTTCACTACGGAACAGAAGTGTTTAAAGGGACCGGACTTTCCGAAGGTGACGCGTCAGCAGCAGCCACCACCTATTCCATTTACTCGCTCGTGTTGTTTGCGGTTGCACGATTCGTTTGTACGTTTCTGCTTCGCTTCATGAATGCCGGAATGCTGTTGGCGGCCTTGTCGGCAGTAGCGATTGGATTGTGTGCGTTTGCAATGCAAGGGGTTTCTTTCACAGGCTTGTACGCGTTGGTCGGCATCTCCGGCTGTATGTCACTAATGTTTCCTACAATCTATGGAATTGGGCTCAAAGGCCTTGGAGAGGACTCCAAACTGGCTGCAGCCGGATTGGTGATGGCGATCGCCGGTGGGTCGATTTTGCCACTCGCACAAGCAGCTGTTGTTGATGCCAAAGGGGTCTCATTCTCGTTCGTGCTGCCATTGATTTGTTTTGTCGTGATCGCTTTATACGGCCTACGTGTCATGCTGTACCACGATCGCCGGTCAACTCCGAATGTGGCGGCCTAGTTGAATCGCGGCCATCTTGGTTTTTTAGGGGCTGTCAGTTTTTTCAATGGTTCTCTCGATTGGGGAGAGCCATTTTTTTTAACACGTTAGACGCGAATAAATAAACATGGCCATCAAAATTGGTACTCGACAGTTGGATGTTCCTCGTGTCGTTTTTGGCACCGCGACGCTTGGCAATTTGTTTGTTGATCTGCCAGAAGAAGTAAAATTGGAGATCTCCCGACAGTGGTTCGAAACGGGAGAGACCGTTGTCGTTGATACCGCCGGGAAATATGGGGCGGGTTTGGCATTGGAAGTGATTGGCAACAACCTTCGCGCGCTAAACGCCGACCCTGAGAAAGTCATCATCAGCAATAAGCTTGGTTGGAAACGTGTGCCGCTGACGACAGACGAACCGACATTCGAACCCGGGGCATGGGTCGGTTTGAAGAACGATGCGGTGCAGAGTATCTCCTACGGCGGAATTCTCGAGTGTTGGAAACAGGGCGACGAATTGCTCGGAGATGGTTACTCATCTCAATTCCTGTCCGTTCACGATCCGGATGAGTATCTGGCCGCGGCTACATCGGAGGATGATCGAACTAGCCGAATGGACGACATCCTAGACGCCTACAGAGCGCTCGGGGAATTGCGAGATCAGGGGAAATGCCAAGCCATTGGCGTCGGCAGCAAGGACTGGAAAGCGATCGCTGCGATAGACGAAAAAGTTAAGCTCGATTGGGTAATGCTGGCCAATAGTCTCACCATCTACCGACATCCGCAAGCGTTGCTTGATTTTGTGGAAAGCTTGAACAGCCGAAACATTCCCATCTTCAACAGCGCTGTTTTCCACGCTGGGTACATGGTTGGAGGCAAATCGTTTGACTATCGGGAACTGGATCTTTCCAACGAAGAGGACCAAAAGATTGCGGGCTACCGCGATCGATTTTTTGCGCTGTGTGAAAAGCACGCGGTCAAGCCAGCCCAAGCGTGTGTTGAGTTCGCTTTGTCGCCGCCCGGCGTGGTCTCGATCGCACTTTCTTCCAGTAAGCCGCAGCGTGTGACCTCTAATGTCGAACTGGCCAACACAAAACTGCCGGAGGCATTCTGGACTGACGCCAAAGAGGCCGGTTTGATTGCTAAAGACTATCCCTTCTTGGGTTAGGGGACTCGTAGCCTAAGTTGGGCGACTTTGGATCGAACCTATCTAAGCACGCCAAGATAAAAACTGAAGACTTTTTCTTCGTCTGATCCGTCGTCTGCGGTTGCGATTGGAAACGCGAAGTCAAACGCTAGTGGTGCTCCAATGCCGATAGCCGGCATGTTGACGCGAAATCCAAAACCGGGAGCAACGCGGAAATTGTCCAGGCTAACGTCCTGCTCAACGGTTCCAAAATCACAGAACACGACCCCTTTGACCATGTCGTCGGCCGTTAGAGGAAAGGTGTATTCAACCGTGTTGAGCCATTGGAATTCTCCGCCGACACGAATTCCACCATCGCCACCGAGCGCACCTTCTTTAGGACCAACGCCACGGAAATCAAAACCTCGCATGGTAGAGAATCCACCTGCGAAATAGTGTTCATAGACCGGTGTGTCGCCGCCGGTGTAGCCCAACTTTGATCCGTAGCTGATCGTATGTCGTCCGGATCGGTCAGGACGTTCGTACATCAATCGATAACGACGATATTCGATGTCGGCTCTTGAGTAGCTAAAGTCTCCAAATGCTTGGCTGAAGGTAGCCGAAAGGTAGGTTCCTTTCGTGGCCAAGAACGGATGGTCACGTGTGTCACGAATGAGTCCGATGTTGCCAAGGAACAAGTTGCTCTTACCCAATGCGTCATTGAGTTGGGCTGAGGTACTTTGTGTTTCAGTTGGATCTGCGGGGTCAAGCAGTCTTGGGTTATCAACCCTGACGCGCTCCATTCTTAGGCCCGCGCTGACCGAAAGGTCTGGTGTCAGACGGCGACCAAGTGAAAGACGTCCACCCAAGCGGTTTTCATCCCAATCAAAGTAACTTCGATCAAACAGATAACCGCTGGCGCTAAACGAATAATCCGTGCCCAGAAAATACGGCTCTGTGAAACTAACTAAATAACGTTGCAGATCCTGCCCCGGTACAACTTCAAGTCGAAAAGCTTGACCGCCGCCGCGAAATGCGTTGCCGTCGAGAATGTCTTGGAAGTTGCGAGGGAATCGTGTGATGTCGAAGTCTTTTTCATCGATGATGAACTGGCCAACGATACCGTTGTCCGAGTTGTAAGCACCACCTATATTGATTCGTCCCGTGGTGGTTTGCGCGATAGTGACGTCCAGATCCGCATAATCGGTGGCCGGGAAGTAGGCGTTTGGGTTGTTGCCAAACGGAACCGACGCGTTTCCGCCACGCTCAAAAGGTTGCACGATCGGATTAAGCTGATTGGGATCGCCAATGTTGGGCGAGTCCAAGCCGTTGCCTGTCAGGATGCCACGATTGGGTTTCAGTTCTGGGTATTGATAGGCCGTTTGCTGTACGTTTCCGCCAGTGCTGCCCGGCGTGTAGGCTTGTGCAAATCCCTGTTGGCTACCGATGGTGCCAATGTCTCCTGCCTGGTGGATGGTCTGAATTTGCGATTGTGTTGAAGCGTTGCTTTTCGATGGGCTGTTGGGGGCCGAGTTGTTTTGAGCCGATTTGTTTTGAGCCAAGTTGTTTCCGTACCAGAAGTTACCGTCAGGACTTTGGCCGCGTACGACAGTATCGTCTTTTGTAAAGGAACCTTGGGAGTCACCTTCGACAGGGAGCTGTGGTTTGGTCAGTGAAGGCGGCAGGATCGGAAAATCGAAGCCTGAAGAATCCTGATTTTGTAGAGGACCGTTCTGGCATCCGATTGACATCATCAACCACAGGCAACCAAGGCAGTAGATGCCAAGGGAGTTGATCGTGCGTGTTGGGAATTGGATTTGCATATTTGATTGTTTCGCTTGATTTCGCGATGATCGTTGAATTAACGGTAGCTTGACCCAGGGTTGCGGCTGTTACTACCGCTGGATTCACCGGTTGCCCTTGCCGTGCGTTTGTAAGACGACGGAGCATTGTCTCCTTCTGCGAGTGACTCAATGTCCTTGAGTTCTCTTGGCTTGATCGCAATCGAAGGTGGTGCTCCGTCCTGCCCCGCTGCAAAAATCTGTGACCGAGTGAGCCGCGCTTTGCTGGCCTCAATTTTTCTTATATCGATCACGTCACCCGGCCGCAAGTCGATACGGCTGCGAATGACAGAGCTTTTGGTGACCGATTGGCCGCCGTCGTAGTGGACATTGACTTGCCCAACACGATATTGCTTTCCTTCATTGATCTTGTAGACAAGGTCAACTTGGCCAGGCTCTTCAAGAAATCGATTTTCCACAGTAATGTCGGAGAAGACAAATCCTTGACTTCCATACAAGTCGCGAATTTCTTTTAGGTCTTCATTGAGAATTGCCACATTGAATTCAGGCATTGCTTTGTTGGGATGCATCGTAATTAATGAAGTGAGTTGCGATTCGCTAAACGCTTGATTGCCGATGAACTTAACGTTGCGTACTTTGTAGCGCGGTCCCTCGTTAACGATAAAGCGTAGCGACAACCAGCGTCCGTCATTGCTCTCACTGATTTCGCGTCCGACCTGCGCGTTAAAGAAGCCCAGTCCTCGGTAGTAAGTGGTCAGTCGTTGAATGTCTTGCTCAATTTCGGCACGTTTGGCTAAGCCACCGAACACTTTGGCGATACCCGGTTTTGATTTTACAATGTGGCGAAGACGAGCCTCGGTGGCGATGGTGTTGCCTTCAAAATTGACCTTCCAGATCTTCTGTTGCTGATCTTCGTGAATCAGGAAAGTTACTTTGTTTTCATTTCCTTTATTGTCCAGAATCTCAACCTGCGTTCGTGGGTAGCCTTTTTCTTTGTAAAGGTCTTCGATGCTAGTTTTCGCCATGCGAATTTCATGAACGTCCACCGGGCTGCCGTTTTCGAGTCCCGTCTTCTTTTGCAACGTGCGGTCCGAGATACCTCTGTTGCCAATAAATTCGACCGTTGAGAGTTTCTGTCGTTCTTCGACTTCAATTCGAACAATGATGCCGTCGGCCTGACGGTCCAAGTATGGCCCCTTCACCTTTTTGATCTCTGGCATTCGCCAAAGCATGTTTACGTCCTGTTGAAGCTTGTCTGGGTCAAAGTATCTGCCCTGGCGTGTTCGGATGTTGCGGGTCAGATGGTGGGTGGGAGTGTATTGATTTCCAGTGATGACGACGTCCTTGACGACATCAGGTTTCAAGCCATCGTCAGTGTCTGCAAGTTGTTGGAAATCCGGAACGACATCTGATGGTCGTCGCTTCGGTGCTGCAGGGAAACTCTGTCCGGATGCGTCGCGTGTTCCCGATCCTCCGGGACTTTGAAAGCGGATGCTTTGAAGCGTCTCCTGATCAAGGACTTTCGGAGGCACTGGCAGCGCCGTGTTCTCATTCCAAAGTTGCTGCGTTTGGCAGCCAGTCTGGAGGAGGCCAACACTGGCAATTAGAAGGACGATTAGACGACCTTTCTGCCATGTGACGCTCTGCGGAAAACGACGTTCAAACTGCTTGAGATGCGAACGTATCTGATTGTGGGGCTGCGATTTTTGCAACTTACCGTCCATCCTTGACCTCGCCGGGGAAATAATTCTCTGGCGTAGTTACAAAAAGTGTGGCTTACAGGCAAGCCGAGAAACGCCGCTAGCAGTCGTGCTTCCTGGCGAAACCGGGATGAAATACCAAAAAACGATTGATGGAATGGTAGCGGAATTGTCGTTGATACCTTTTAGATAGGTCCGCCATCGCGTGGGCGCCCATTTCCAACAATTCGCGGTACGATTGTCAATATGATTACCAATCGACGAAAATTTCATCGTATTCCGGTTGAAGAAAAGTGCATCGCCAAAATTGATGGAGCAGATCTGGAATGCACGTTGGTGGATCAATCGATCACCGGTGCGAAGATCGCTGGACTTGATTTTCTCGTTGTCCCCTACGGGAAGCCGTTGTCGATTCACTACGACGGGGAGGTCTTCGAAGCAATCATTCGCGGAGTAACGCGAAATGATAAGAACGAGATGCTGATTGGGATCGAGCGTGCCGAAACGGCAGAACCGGATACGATTGAGCAAGACGCAATGCTGCTGAATTGTTTCATCAGGCACGAAGGTAACCTGATGGTTTGCATTCCGATTTCTGTCCAAGCCGACCAGCGAGTTCTGATTCAACTGTGGGACGGTATGCAGTTCCCAATAAGTTTCTCTGCCTTAGTTACGATGAACAGGAGAGAGAGATATCAGTCGCTGATGAAAGGAAGTAACCTTTCGATGATTGGTGATCTCTATGGGATCAAGGATGTCCCGATGTCCCAACTGCTCGACGCGCTGTTCGAGTTCGAATTTGGTCAGCTTTCTAACTGTACTGCAAAAGCGACCTACTCAAGTATCTAAAAAATAAGACGATGCTGGCAGCGATCGGTGCCAGCGCCACAAAGCCCCATGAATTTTGATTGTCTAGAATTCCTAGCCAGTCTGGATTCATGGGGCTTCTTTCGTTCAGTTATCCAACGGAAATGCACTCCCACTGAAGAGCTAGCATGACATTCGTCTTTTTCCTGATTATCGGAAGGTTTGTTTAAACTTCTCTAACCAGAAAAGTCGAATGATAGTATGACGGAATCGTCTTTTTAATTCAGGGTAGGAAATCCATGCTAGCGAAACAACTCAAACTCGCACTTTTGGGAGTGCTGATCGGCTCAACGTCACTTTGCATTTCGTCTGCCAACGGCCAACAACTCCAACGACCGTCTCAGCGCTATCAGCCGACTGAAGTTGATGCCTCTGTCGAAAAGGTTGTGCATTCTGCCAGTCAGATTCCAACGACGCATGTGCGGATGACGGACCAAGCGACTTCGAGCCAACAGGACAAGTACTTGATTCGCCAAGTTGCCTACCAAGAGCCTGCTAATACTCCTCCAGTACCAGCCATCTTGGCAGGGGTGCCTGGCGGACAAGAAGCGATTGAAAAAGTCAGTCCTCTGCGGGATGCGTTCAAGCAACACTTCGAACAACCGAGTAAGCCTGTTGTCAGCGCTATTGAGAAAGCTGCTCCGTTGATGGATCAGGCAATACAGGCTCGTACGCCACGAATCGCTCCGGAAGAAATTTCAACACAGCGCGCGCTTCTAGAGAAGCAGCTTCGAAATATCAAAACACGTACCGCCCAACGCGAAGCAGATCTTGCGGCGGCGACTCGAATGGTTGCGGAACAAGCCAAGCAATCCGCAAAGACGCTCGATCAAGCCGCTCAGCCCTCAGAGAGCTTTTCTGCTTCGAAATTTCTAAGCCAAATTAACGCGGGTGCACCAGCGAAAACGACAGAAGCTGCTAAGCCGTTGATGGCAAATCATGCAAACTACAACCAACCGCAGTTGCGGACGACTCCATCATCAGCGAGCCTGAGCCCAAAGATTCGTCAGGTCTCATCAGAGGACGATGTTCAGTTCAAGGGAGGGCATCATAATGCTGCGATTCGTTTGAAGGCACCTTCCATTGAAGTTGAGACGTTTGGTCCGCGATCGATTGGCGTTAATAAACCAGCAACCTACGAAGTGGTCGTCAAAAACAATAGTAGTTCAGACGCCGAACGGATTCTTGTTGGCATCAATCTTCCTCAGTGGGTTGAAGTTTCCAACGTCAATTTGACCACTGGCGGCAAAGAAATCACCGACGGCAACGATAAGGCTCGTCTGGTTTGGACGATCGATCGAATTGGATCGGGCAAGACTCAGACGGCGACGATTTTGGCCGTTCCGCGTAAAGCAGAAATGTTTGATGTTGGCGTTGAGTGGACATTGGTGCCGCGTACTGGTAAAGCAAACATTCGCGTAACCGAGCCTCGTTTGACAATGAATATCTCAGGTCCGGCCGACGTTGAGTTTGGTGAAGTAGCTCGCTACTTGGTTACCGTTCGCAACCCTGGAACTGGCACAGCCGAAAACGTCACCGTCAAACTTCCGGAAGCACTTGGCGGCGAACGTTCGGTTTTGGGTGACATTCCTCCAGGCGAAGAAGAAGTCTTTCAGGTTGAACTTCTGGCCCGCACAGCTGGCGAGTTGAACTTGGTTGCTCAGGCAACTGCTGATGGCGAAATCGAAGCCAGCAGCGATCGCAAGATCACAGTTCGCCGACCGAAACTTGGTGTAACCATGGAAGGTCCCGCGATGAAGTTTTCCGGTGATGTTGGGACCTACACGATCACAATGACCAACACTGGAGACGCAACGGCCAACAATTTGATGGCCGCCGTCGCTCTTCCAACGGGTGCAAAATACATCTCTGGAATCGATTCGGTAACACCGATTGATGACGGGATTCGCTGGCAAGTCGGGCCGCTTGAGCCAGGACAGTCGCGAAACTTTAAGGTCACTTGCCAAATGAACGGCAGTGGCGATATGCAACTTGAGTGCGGCGTACGACAAGGCGATCTTGCTGCCTCAGCTGCTTGTCTGACACGTGTCGAAACCGTCGCTGATCTTGTCTTAGAAGTGGAAGACCCACGTGGGCCTCTGCCGACCAACAAAAACGTGCCTTACGTTGTCACGATTCGCAACCGAGGTAGCCGCGCTGCCAAACATGTTGAATTGTTGATGCAGTTTTCAGAGGGAATCGAGCCTAATTCGGCCGCCGGTCACCAGCACCGAATTGTCCCCGGACAGGTTTTGTTCTCACCAATTGATGTAGTCGAGCCTGGCCAAGAAGTTAGCTTCGAAATCACCGCAGCTGCTCATCAGCAAGGCACGCATATCTTCCGTGCCCAGTTGACCTGCAACGATTCTGACTCGCGCGAAATCGCCGAAGGAACCACGCGTTACTTCAGCAGCGACGGTGAAGTTGGTGAGTCAACATCTACCGCTAATACGGCTTCGGCATCGATCGGTACCGGCGACTTCCAACGTTAAAGTTGGCGATAGTTAACGAGAAACAATTAAAGGCCGCTCCAGTTGGAGCGGTCTTTTTTTTGTGGGGCAGATCGACGCACCGCGTGCGAAAACGTCTGCGAGCGCTATGTGAAAACATCTGCGCTATTTAGGAGTGCCAAGGTTTACTGAAATGCAACGGGTGTTACTGTCTTCCCTGTTGCGGCTGATTTGTAGATTGCTTCGATGATAAGCATGTCGCGCAATCCCTCTTCCCCGGGGACTTTCGTCGGCGTGTCGTTCTTGACGCATTGAGCAAAATCATCCAGTTCCAACTGAAAATGATCCGCCTGAGGGAATGTGATAGGCCCCTTGGAAGAGGTTCCCTTGATTCCGCTGTAATTGAATGCAGGCTTAAGCCCAAAATGTCCATTGGTTCCATACGCGTGAAACCCGTTGATGCCGTTAAATCCGTAAGAAGTTTGACAGCTGCAGCTTACTTTTCCGATCTTCATCGACCAGTTTAAAGTCTCTTCCACCTGAGCAAATTTGACGGGGTCGGTTTTGATCTCCATTGCAGAAATGGCTTCAGGTTCGCCGTCGGCCAAATAGCGGTATGCTTGGAGAGCATAGATGCCAACATCCATCAGTGGACCACCGCCAGCAAGTTCCTTGTTTAAACGCCACTGTTTGGGATCGCCGCTTTTGAAACCAAAGCCGGCGGTGATGTGCTTAAGGTCGCCGAAGGTTTTGTCGGCGGCCAGTTTCATGCACTCTAGATGATGGGGTTCAAACTGGCACCGGTATCCGATGCCAAGTTTCTTCCCTGCTTCTCGGCAAGCATTAATCATCTTCCGGCAATCTTCAGATGATGTTGCCATTGGCTTTTCACAAAAGACATGCTTACCCGCTTTGGCCGCGCGAATCGTGTACTCAGCGTGCATCGAGTTAGGTAACACGACATAGACGATGTCGATGTCGCCGTTGTCCGCAATTTTGTCAAAGGACTCGTAGTCATAGATCGACGATTCCGGCAAGTCATATTGGGTGGCCCATTTCTTACGTTTCTCAGGTGTGCCGGAAACGATTCCAGCCAGACGGCAATGCGCTGTCTTCTGAAGTGCCGGAGCAATCTGCTTGGTCGACAGGCTGCCAAGCCCAACAAGTGCGACGCCAAGTTTCTTTTTTGGATCTCGCGCCGTGTGGGCCATGGCAGAGCTCCCGGTGAACAGTCCACCTGCAATCATTCCTGCCGTCATTGCGCCAGCGGAGAATTTTCCGGAAGTTTCTAGGAACGAACGTCGGTTGGGCAGCGATTTCTTTTCTGTCATGTTGAAATTGTCCTTCGTGTTTGGACTGGCGTATGGCGGGAGAGCTTGAATTCAGTATAGAAGATCCCGAATACGTTTGCATCTAGCATTGTGATGGTTGTTCATAATCTGATTGCAAAACGTCTTTTGTTTCGTCCTCAAGGCAGTGGTTTCCGAACTGTACTAATCCGATTCACGTTTTTGCATATTTCGCAACCCATTTAAGTTAGAGGATTGGGATGGAACCAAAATGGCTAAACACTCAACCCGCTTATCTCTTCGTCGTAGCCGCTGCTGTGTATAGAAAGTTTTGCTGTCGAAACTTGCTAGTTAATTTGAGCTGATTTACGGCAACGTGTCTGCCAGATGACGGAGTCGATTTTGACAGAGAATCAAAATCGGACGTCATGTTTTTACCGGAAGTACTGAATATATGGGTCTTCCGTTAGGCGGGATGATGGATCAAAATAGAATCCATGGAATGCAGTCCTCTTTTTTCCTATCAATGGGCTATTTTTCCATGCAAGTTTCGCAATTCCCTACCTAAACGATGCCGCAGCGATGCGTGCGGATCAAATCGATGGCTATTAAGGCAACCTGCTCCAGCTGCAATTCAACATTCAACGCTAAAGACACTTTGGCGGGGCGGCGCGTCAAGTGCCCGAAATGCGGCGATAAAATGACGGTGCCCGAAAAGAAGGCCGTGAAAGCTAGGACCGGGAGGAAAGTCAATCCAACTGCTGGTTCTTTTGACGTGATGGACGAACTGCTCAAGGAAGCTAACGTAAAATCCGTTGCTCGTGGGAACGTCTGTGACGACTGTGGTGCCGAATTACCGTTGGGAGCTGTTATCTGTGTTGAGTGCGGATTCAATACCGAAACCGGATCGCGTCTACGAACGGATATGTATGACGAGGAGAACGAATCGGACGCTGGCGAAACGGCGGCTCAGAGAATGCTGCGTCAGGCTGAGAAAGACATTGAAGAGACTCCCATTGGCGCTGATGACCAAGACTTCGGTGACGGTGCTGAGTCGTTTGTGATTGCTGGTGTAGCCGGGATCATTTTGGCAATCATGATTGGACTTGCGCTGTTGGTGGTTTTCCTTATGGAGAACCTTTCCGAAGCCGTTCACTCATCCCAAATCAGTATGATTGCGGCCATCACGATGACCATCGGATGCGGTATTTGGATCACCATCGTGGCGTTTTTTGTCAAGAAATCTCAAGGCATCATCTGCGTAGCAACGCTCGGCCTGTACTGTATGGTGTTTGGTTTCATGCAGGGCAAACAGCTCTTGCTGCCGACCATCGTGATGATTGTCTCGATTCTGATCGCTGCTGCCTCCGGATACTACTCCGCCAATTATGCTCCATCGCTGTAGTTGTCGCACCGGTTAGAGCTTCCCCAATCCCCAGCGTTCTTAACGGCTTGCGGGATCAGCCAGATCAAAGTTCTTGCTTTGCTGGAAGAATTCGCGCGGGTTGGCAAATACGACTTTCCGAATCACGCTTTCCCTATGTCCACGCCGCCGCATCTCCATGATCAGGTCCGGTACGGCCGTCGGTTTTGAAGGCCCCCAGTCACCTGCCGAATTAACACACAGGCGATCCGTCCCCATCATTTCAATAATATCGACTGCTCGCGCGGGAGTGCATTTGGTAACAGGGTACAGCGTCAACCCCGCCCAAAATCCTGCGTCCAGTACCGGTTTAACTGTGTGCTCTTCCACATGATCAACCAGCACGCGCTCGGCAGATAGATTCGCATGATCGGCAAGCATGTCCAAGATCATACGCGTCCCTTGGTGTTTGTCTTCTAGGTGCGGCGTGTGGATCAGGACCGGTTGGTGATGCTCAACCGCTAGTTCGACATGCTCCTGAAAAATAATGGCTTCGTTGCGTGTGTTCTTGTTCAAACCGATCTCGCCAATTCCAAGCACATTGGGGCAGTCGAGAAATTCGGGGATCAGTTTTAGAACGTCACGCGATAGCTGGACGTTCTCGGCTTCTTTGGCGTTAATGCACAACCAGCAAAAATGGCGGACGCCGTACTGCGCGGCTCGAGCAGGTTCTACTTCTGTCAATTGGCGAAAGTAGTCGCGGAAGCCGTCCGCAGAGCCACGGTCGTAACCAGCCCAAAACGCCGGTTCGCTCATCGCCACGCATCCCATTCGAGCCAGCGTGGCGTAGTCGTTGGTGGTCCGTGAGACCATGTGGATATGAGGATCGATGTAGTACATGAGTTTTGTTTTTCCGTTCCAGACAAATCATGACCGGGCGTTACGCCAGTCTTTTTCGTCGGCTAATTTGCTAAGCGCGGGAATCTAATTCGTATTGCGTTTTCCAAGCCTGGTCGTATTCACGCGAAAACAGTAGCTGCACGCGCTCGGCGCGGTGTAGTTGCTGGCTTCCAACGATTTCGATAGCTTCCGAAACGTTCGCCATCCTAGAGTCTGCGGTGGCGTCGCCTTCAGCGCGTTGAATCCGGTCTAAGGAGGCGGCGATATCGAGTAATCTCGAGCGGATGGTGAGGAATTCCTGATCAAGGATCTCTTTAGCGTTCATATTGGGCTCTCGGACAGGTCTGAAAATCTCCTGACGGGACATAAATCACGCCACGCCGGTTCGACGAAGCGGTTTACTCATCTACAATCGTATTCGAGGTCAGCCGCAAAGTGTAGGGCTTGGCTTCCCGTGCTCATCATTTCAACCGCAATCCTATGCTCAAATTAATTCTCGATCTTTGCCGGGAGCGCTATTGGCGCCCGATGAGTGCGATCGTTTTGTCAGTCTGTGCGGTTGTTTTGTTGGCTGCAGCCGAAGCGAATGCCCACGAGTTGGAGGACGGATTTGTTGAGAGGTCCGTGGCAGTGGTGGTTCGACCGGGTGAGGCCACGATTAGTTATTCGATTGGCGCCAACGAGACGACTCGGCAGCTGCTGGCCAATGAATGGAGCATCGACGGTGGGGCGATGACGGAGCCAAGCATCGTCGAGGGCATCAAGGGGCAAGCCCAAGAGAGTAGTGATGTGGCTTTTCTACGACACGTCGGTGAGGCGGTGATGCGGAGAATGACGGTTGAAGCCGATGGGGAGCCGATTGGCTTGGAACTCGTGGAAGTCATGCCCACGCCGCGTCATCATGTCGAGGCAACCGTCGTGATGCGGGTGAAATTGCCAAGTCCTCTGGCGGGGGCCAAATCGATTCTTTTAAAGTTTTATGATAGAAATTTCCAGAAGTGTCGCAGCCCGGCATCCGTTGCCGTACCGGTGCTTGAGGCAACACCGCTCGATTGGCGGCACGTTCCCGTGGCGATGGGCGGCGCGTTTCGTTACGCGCTCAAGGGAGCAAACGGGGTGATTTTGAATCGGTCAACTGTCGGGCCGATCTTGGTCCGCGCTAAACGAAAATTGGTCGCCGAAATTCCCGCGGAACAACTCGCGGCCGAGCAACAATTTTCGGCAGAAGTTATCCTGCCTTGAATTGGGTGTTGAACGCTGCCGATGTCGCAAACGCGTGTTGCACTTACGCAATTGCGTGATGCACCTGCTTTCGGTGGTCCAATCACCTGCGATTTTTTAATACAAGCCATGGGTGATGGCACGCGCTATTGGTTATGGAAAGAAATCCGTTACGTTTATCGTTTCTTGCCGTATTTTTTGCGGTCAGCAACACGTTGCATTTTTTCGGCAACGGCAGCCGTCTGTTTTTCAGCCGCTTTTTGCTGAGCCTTCGAAAGTGGAGCGCTTGTGTCGCCCAACCCTATGCCGCTGGTGTCCAACACGGGTTTAGGGAGTAACTTCTTCTCCAAAATCGCCCAAATGCTGGACGTGATGAAATACAAACACAAGCCCGACGGTACTTTGAAGAACATCAGCCCCATGAACAGCATCATGAAACCCATCATCTTCTGCATCATTTTTTGTTGCTCATCGACCGCAGGTGGCGTGAACATTTTTTGCTGAACGTAGAACAGAACGATCGTCGCCAGAGGCAGGATATTCAAATAGGGGCCCAGCCAACCGGTCTCTGAACCTAGCACGGCCGGCATCCAATCTTTCCAATAGAGGAATTGGTCAGGCGCTGACAGGTCGCTGCACCAGCCTAACCCAGGAATCAGCGGTTGGTCACGCAAGGCGATGTCGGCCGATAGTCCACGGTAAAGACCAAGGAAAATCGGCAGCTGAATAAACATCACCAAGCATCCGCCGAGTGGTTGATAGTTGTGTTTTTTGAACAGCTCACGTTGGGCCATCCCCCGTTCTTGCATGTCCTCGTACTTGTCGGCAATCTGCTTCATCTGCGGTTGCAGCGCCTGCATCATCTGAGCGTTCAAGGCGGCTTTACGGGAGAACGGGATCATCACGATACGTACCATGATGGTCAGCAAAATAATTGGCAACGCGTACGAAACGCTGAACGTCATCACGTACAGCATGTTCAGTACCCACAACAATGGCTTGGAGCACCACCAGAACCAACCAAACGCACGGTTGTCATCCAGCCCATAATGAATCAGCGCGTCGTGGTCTTTAGGACCGGAGAAAACTTCGAACGTACGTTTGATGCTTCCGCCGGCTGGAACTTCGAAGTCCTCATAGAGCAGGCACGTGCAGTCAACCAGCCGTTTGAGTTTTGAGTTTTTGGG
>CALKXO010000036.1 GCA_938003615.1 uncultured Pirellulaceae bacterium
TAGGAATTAGGAATTAGGAATTAGGAATTAGGAATTAGGAATTAGGAATTAGGAATTAGGAATTAGGAACGAACGGCGTAGCACCTGTCTTATTCTTTAACGCGCGCGGCTTCTTCGGCGGCGATCAGATCATTGATGTGATAAACCGTGTCGCGGAATTTGTCCTCGCGTTGCATCAGCGCGGCGGGACGATTGGGCGGTTCCACTTCTACTTGTTGCACCAGTGTACCGGGAGAACTGCTTAACACGAAGACGCGGTCCCCCAAATATACGGCCTCCTCAACTGAATGCGTCACAAAAAATACTGTTGCTTCCACGTTTCGCCAGAGCTTGACCAGTAAATCCTGCATGTTCAGACGCGTCTGCGGATCAAGCGCTCCAAAGGGCTCGTCCATTAGAATCACGCGCGGCCGCAGTATCAGAGAACGCGCAATCGCGACGCGCTGGCGCATGCCGCCGGAAAGTTGGTGAGGGAATTTGTTCTGGTCCGTGGCAACATTTAAGCCCACTTGGTCGATCCAATGCCGTCCTAGTTCTTCGCGAATTTTTCGTGACACGCCATGACATTCCAAACCAAACGTGACATTGTCCAGCACCGTGCGGTGATCGAAACTGGTGTAGTCTTGAAACACCATGCCACGATCGGCACCGGGGCCTGTGATCGGTTGACCTAAAACAGAAACGGTGCCCGTGGTCGGAGGATGCTGCGGCTCAAGCCCGGCGATCAATTTTAGAATCGTACTCTTGCCGCAACCGCTCGGGCCAAGCACACCAATGAACTCGCCGTGCTCCGGCTTGTCTTCGACGACGAAAGAAACATCCTTGATCGCCGTGAATTCATTCGACTCACCCACATTGTAAGTTTTGCTAACGCCAATAAATTCGACGACCGCTGGTTGGGTTGTTGTCGGTGTTTTAGCTGCGTCCGAGACCTGTGACTGCGAAGTTTCTTCTACCGGTTTTTCGGGTTGATGTTCTTCAGACATTCTCGCTCCGATACTGATTGAGAATCTGCGGAGGTGCCTCAGTGAGGGAGGCAATATTCTCAAGCGTAAGTTGATCATAAGGAGGAGTGGCACTGAACATCGAGCCCTTTATGTCATTGGCAGCATGTGCGATCATGCGAACGATCTGCAGCAACCATCCATTGCCGCCATACTTGTGTGGGAACAGCCCTTTTTGGATAGTGAATAAAACTCGGTCAATCAAAAATGCAACGATCGGGATAATCAAAATGATCAAGTAGATCTGCGTTCGTAGGCCACGTTTCTGAGCCGCATTGATCAAGTTTCCAAGGCCTCCCGACTCTCCACCTAGCTTGATCGATTCCGCCAGCATGATGTAGCCAAACGCCAAGCCAAAGAGTAACCGGAGTGAATCTAACAAACTGGGCATCGCCAGCGGGACGAGTACTTTTGTGATGGCTTGCCAGCGATTGCTGCCAAGCGTGTAGGCCGTATCGAGGTAGTGCTGACCTACGTTGCTGATCGAAGTCGTGGTGTCGGCGATGACAAATGCACTGCACGCCAAGAATATGAACATAACCTTTTGAGTTTCCGCGATGCCAAAAAAGAAATAGGTCAGTGGCACCAGCGCCGCGATAGGGATGTTGCGTCCGAAGAGAATGATGGGGGCCAACATGGATTTGATCGGCGGAAAGCTTCCGGCAAGTATTCCAAGTGGAATCCCGACGATTGCCGCCAATGAAAACCCGAGTACGACCCGTCGCAGCGTCGTCAACGTATTGCGGGTCAACTGTTGCTCAAACCATAGGTCTGTGAAGGCAGCAAACGTTGCGGAGGGGCTTGGCAGCGCAAAGGGGCCAACGATTCTCTCTTCGACAACCTCTCCACGCGTGACGAACCACCATAATGCGAAGACGATCAGCACGCTGGCGATGCTTAAGAGAATCGACGCCAGCAAACTGATCTTGCCGCGGATGGGGAACCAGCGTCGGTTTGGCTGTTGAGATTGAGGTTTTGATTCGACCAAAGTAATCCTGAGAGTAATTTTAGAACTTCGGGGGCTCCTCCAACTTAACCATGAGGTAAGCATCCTGCTTGCCACCATTCAATCGTGCAGAATTCGCAAGCTGGAAGCTTACGCCACTGGGAAGCGATCCTAAGCTTGTGTTGAAGCAGAACACTAATCTATGGACTCAGCGGGGAAGATTTTCACTTCTACCCGTCGGTTCTTTGCATGGTTCATGGGATCATCACTGTCCGCGGGACGGTCCCAGCCAACACCATCGGTATTAAACTGATTCTGGTCTAGGTCAAACTGTTTCGCCAGCGCCGACTTGACCGCATCAGCCCGGTCTTTCGAGAGCTCCTTCACAAGGCTCGCTGGAGCCCGACCTTTCATCGAACTGTCGGTGTGGCCTTCGATCATGATCCGCGCTGTGCCGAACTGCCCGGCGAGTTTTCCGATTTCTTCAAGCACGAACTTGACCTTCGGATCGTACATCGACGAGACTTCTTTCCCGTTGACGTTCTTCGTTACCTTGCGAAACAGATTGCTGCTGTTGGGGTAGAAGTGAATGACGACTGTATTGGTCAGAATCTCTTCAGCGCCACGCAACTGGCTACTGGCCGTTTTGATGAACGGCACCGTGTATTCGTCAACCTGCGAAGAATATTTGTCTTCTTTGCCCAGTTTTTCGATGATCGAGAAATCCATGACCTTGTCAAATTTCACGCGCCGATGGGTGACTTTCTTCATCTTCTTGTAGATGTAATAGGCCTGATTCCAAACACGCTCGAAGTTGGCTGGATTGTTTTTGTTCAAGAAGAATTGATAGTTCTCGGCCCAGTTCGTACTGTGGGCGTCTCCCAACATTCCCATGGTTTCACTGGCCGGTAGGTCAAACGCGTCGGCCATTAACTGCGCCACACTTTCTTTACCGCTATCGGTATTGAGTTCACTCATCGCATCAAAGATTCCACGCACTAGGCCTTCACAAATATCTGGATGGCTTTTGGCGAAATCAGCGCGAGCAAACCAAACATCCGCGATTAGTTTGTTAGCCGTTCCCGTTGAGACAATCATCTTGTTACCCGAACGTTCAGACAACGTGTAGATATCGGGTGCCCAAGACACCACTGCGTCGATCGATTTGTCGCTGTTGAATGCGGCGGCTGCTTGAAAGGCGTCGTTGGTGTAAACGAATTCGACCTCGGATCGATCTTTGTTGGACGACGGTTGCACGCCACCATAAACCAGCATGTTCAACAGGAAATACTGTGATGGACTGTTTTCGGCCAGCACGACTTTCTTTCCACGGAGGTCGCTGATTGATTTCACGCCGTTTCGAGCGACGATTCCGTCACCGCCGTTGGACCAGTCAACCTGTTGGAAAATACGCGGCATCACGCGACTGTCGATTGGACTGCCGTCTTTTTTGACGAAGCCTTCCATGAACAGCGGCATCATATCCAAAGTCGCCCAGCCTACATGCACATCGCCGGCGGCGTACGTATCACGCATGCTGATTGGGTCATCGATCAGGACGAGTTCCAATTTAAACTCTTTTCCGTCAGCCGTTTTCCAAATTTTGCCGGGAGCCAAGCCGTTGTTGGCCTGGATAATTGGAGCCCAACCAGCCCAGACGTTAATCGCAAAACGAACGGTGTTATCTTTAAGCGGTTTGTATCCGGCGGTTCCAGTAACTGGCGGCAGACGCTCGCTGGGCTTGAAGGAGTATTCACTGACGGTTGTGATGCCAGCTTCGTCAGGCGATTCAGCCGCGACGAGATCTTTGATATCGATGTCGTCGTCTGAGCTTGCGGCTGCCGTTGCTGCGTCCTGTGCGTTACCTCCCGGAGCCAGAATGTCGCCTGCTTGAAAGAACGCGAACCCAACCAGAGCGGCGATGAGCAGTAAAACGGCCAAATAAAATATCGGTGTCGGCTTGCCGGCCATAGGTGTCTCCTGAGTATTGCCGGTGTGCATTCGGCAAAGGTTAAAAGTGGTTTGGTCAGTTCTAATTTTGTCCGTGCGCCTCCAGACGGTTTGTTACCGGACGGCTCGCGCCGTAACGCTTTAAAACGCGACGGTGTTAAAGCGGAAGAGTGCGAGCCCTCCAGTACGAAATTCCTACAGTCGCAAATTTTGTATACCTTGCTTGGTTCGCGCTTCGTCGAACATGTGCAGCATCTGCATCGCATTGAAGGCAGTCATCTGGCACAGCAGTTCGGTGATTTCGGCGTGCTGGTCATCGTCTAGTTTTGGCTCGATCTTCTTCATCAAATCGACCAGTTTCGCTTCTTGGGCGGACACCTCGCTGGCATCAACTTTGCCATCGGCCATGGCGTCAATGTAAGCGCCGGTTTTGGTTGCGTAGTCATCGATTAGGGTGCTCTCACCGCTTGCATCAGTCCAACTTTTACGTGCCATTTTCAACTCCAGTTATAGTTTTCAATAAGTGTATTCGTCGTTGGGAGTTAACCCTTGCCAAGATAATCCTGAATCGCGGCAACTTTTCGTTGAAGCGTTGCGCGGCCGTCTTCTTTTTCAAGTTCTGTTCGCCAATGATCGGTGAGGAATCGCCTGTCGGTACATTCCAGCACCGCCGCCATTTCCTGCAGTTGTTTCTCCATGCCTTGAGCCGAAGGGATAAAACTGTCTAACGCCAATTCCATGTCCGCGCGCGTGAGAATCTTTCGTCCGTCTGCCATCATCTCGCGTTTCGCATTAAGCACAACACTTTCAATGTCAGCGCCACTCATCTCGCGATCCACAGAAACTTGCGGAACCGCATCTTCCTCAAGCTTGACCTTGTTCTTTTTGGCCATGATGACAAACATCTTTTGGATTTCCGATTCCTCTTTCGGATAAAACAAAGGAATGTGGACCTCGGCGCGGCCCTGCCGTTTCAGGTCAATTGGCAACAGTTCAGGACGACTGGTCAGTAACATCCAGATGATTTTTCCGCGGAAACGCGTATTGCCCATCTGCGAAGCGATCATCGAAAATACTCGATTGCTGGTCCCCGAATCACCGCCCGATTCGCGATCACCGAGCGCCGCGTCTGCTTCGTCGATGATGACGACCACCGGTCCCAGCGACCGCAACGTGTTGAGTACTTTTTCTAGGTTGCCCTCGGTTTCACCAACGTACTTTGATCGAAAGTTTTTCAGCACCAAGCAAGGGATACCGATCGAACCGGCGTAGCACTCAGAGATAAATGTCTTGCCTGTTCCAACGGGGCCACAAATCAGGTAACCCATCGGCGCTGCGTCCAACTGCCCGCCGACAATCCACTTGGCATCCATCTTCAAACGGGCTTTGGCCGCAGTGTGCCCAACCACCATGTCGAGCGTATGACCGGGTTCCAAGAAGGTAACCAAGCCATGGCATTGGCGTTCGATAAGGTTCTTCTTCAGTTGTCGGAATTGCAAAATATCGACGGCTTCGCCGGACAATTTGGACCGCGCCATCGCCACGTTTAAGTTGACCAAGTTCAATCCGTTGGAAACCTGAGTGATCGACTTTACGGACATGCCGTCGGGCTCCGATTGGTCAAGCGGTTCGGCTTTTACTGTTTCTTCCTCGGAAGATTCGTCTTGCGCATGCTTGGCGTCGGCCGTTTCTTGTTCCTCTTTTGGTTCAGGATCGTCCTTCATCCCGAAATTGGTTTCGATAAAGATGCGTCGAACGTTGTTGCTTGGCAGCGGCACTTCGATGGTTGCAACGTGCGGATCTTCGACCAGACGTTTATTAATATCGTTGAGCGTTTCGGTGATCAGGCACATCGCCATGTTGGTGCGTTTGATGTATGGGTTCTGTGCCCACGACAAAAAGCGCACCAAGTGTGAAGCTTGCGTGTTGGCGATATTCGATTGGGCTCCCGCGGGCACTAAATATTGGGCGTACGGAAACAGAAACGCCATCCGTTTTCGATCGGCCGGATCTTGCTCCAACAAGTTCCGCTGGATCAATCGTTGGTAATTGGTCAGCACGTCGTCCGGCGTGCGTGTCCAACCACTAGGGCTGCCAATTTCTTTTGCCAGAATCGCCATCATGTCGCGGTGACGCTGAGGATCTTCCCCGCCGAGTGGTTGGATGCCGCGTCCCATGTCATAGGACGTGACGAGATCCCAAGAACCGAAAATCTGCGTCGCCAAGAAGTCGTTCAATCCACAAAAATCGTCGACGGATTTTCCATCTTCCTTTTTCTTGTAGTGAAATAGATCGTTGACGTTTCCGTGCAGGACAAACAGACAAGTGTTTGCGGCGAAGTAAAGGTTCGCCATCTCACGCGCCCAATCCGGATACCAATCGGGTACTTTGACTTTCGGGGGCGCTTCGTCCATCGGAGAAATATCGGTTGCGTTATCGCTCATGGTGTTCCCATTGTGAGTAGGCTGGGCGTTCAGCAGTCATCGCAGTGCCGACAGGCTGGAAGCCTATCCCACTCGCTTTATTGGACTGAACTTATTTGATTGGACAGAACCTGTTTGACTGGACAGAACCTATCCGAACCGCATCCCTAGCTCGTCTCCGTTTCGGTTTCTCCCGGCCCCATTTGTTTGACATCGTCTTCGATTTTGGAGGTCGAAGGCGTGACCAAACCCATTTCGACTTCGAAGTTCCGCAGTGCGCCTTCGGCCATCGCGTTCTCCATCGCTTTTTCTTTTTCGATGTCGACCATGCCTTCCTCACTTAGGTCAGCAGCGACACGCGCCTTGCCGCGATTGAGGGCAATTTTGTCTTGGATGACATCTTCGATTTGACCAAAATCAGTGGTGACATCAAAGTTGAAGTCCTTGGCCAATTCTGCCATCTCCGCTTCCGCTTTGCTCATTTTCAGATCGGCATCGTAGGCTTGGATTTTTTCCTTTATCGCTTTCAGTTTGCCCATCGCACTTTTGACTTTGCGTACGTTGTTGTTGTACGCCTTTTCGTGCATGGCCAATTGAGCTTCGTTTTCGGTCAGCGCTTGCTTTGCCTTGTTCATCTCAATAGCGAATTTACCGGCCGTCTCGCGATCGCCTGAGGCCAGGTAAGCTTTGATTTTGGCTTGCAATTGCGCCACGTGTCGCTTCTCCCCATCGACTTGACGTGTGACGCGTTCGACGAGACCACGGTATTGCTCGAGCCCTTCGCGGCCGCCTTTCATATCATCGACTGCTTTGTCGTACTCGTACTGCATCTGAGCGATGGGATCGGCCGTCCAGAAAAAGTTGGCCAACTTGTTGACCTGAGCGGCGATGGCTCGCCAGAACTTTCCAAAAATCATTGAGACACCTATGTCGTGGAAGAAAGATTGATCAAACTTCGGTTTGTTGATAACAGAACCAATTTTTACTATTCGTCTTTTAGCGTAAAATATTGGAATGCAAATTGGAGAACGCGTCTGCAGAATAAAAGCACGACGATTACGCACACAATGTTAGCGAATTGAACAACAACAACCAACCATGAAGAAAAGTTTTTGGCAGTCTAGAATGACGTTGGTGGTGCTAGGCGTAGCGGCTGGGCTAGTGGCGCGTGCTGTTCTTGGGCCTCCTGCCCCTGAAGTTCCTCCCAAGCCCTCGTTTTCGCAGCCTCTGCCAGATGATGTGCCGTTGGCATTGCCCCTGATTCCGCTCGACCAAGAGTGAAGTTGGCGTTAGGTGTTTGCAAACCCTTAAACATCTCGTCTAAGCCCATGCGTTCGAGAGCCTACCGAAGCCCTTCTGGCTAAACTCGTTTGGACACTTCAAGCTTCGAAAAGCCAGCCGCGTTCGACGGCAATTTTCTTGAGCTTCTTCGCTCTCTTTCTTATCGCACTGCTTCCTAAGTCAGCGAAATCGATTAGGACATGTTCGGGGAATGGCTTTGGATCTGCGATTGCCGCAAGTTCAAGTGAGACGCATTCGCCTACGCTGATTCCAAGAGCGCCGGTTGACTCATGGCCGAGGTCTTCCGTGTAGTGCACCCATGCCGATTGAGCATCAATCATGTCTCCATCATAAGTAGAAAGTTTGCTGTCGTCTTTGGGCGTTGGGCAGAATGCGTTGGATCCTACGCGACCATTTTGGACAAAGCTAGGATGGATTTGTCGAATCAAGATTGTATCGGAATTCATCAACCCTACTCTCCAAGTAACTTCTTCAGCAACTTTGCGAGCTTAAACCAATCTTCGGGGCTGTTGAGATCCAACTCCGTCTCATTTTCGTCGTCTGTATCAAGTTCAAGCAGGTGCCATGAGGAAGTACGGTGCTTTAAGTTGATTTCAAGTGAGGCTTCTAAGTTACCGATTGACCACTCCGCCTGAATGTCACCGCCTTCGGTTGGGTACAAGTAGGGGGCAGGAATTTCGTCGGGATAGTAGTCCTCAAATGATTCGGCCAACCAGTCAAGGTGTTCTGTTTTTGGGGCACGACCTCTCCCCTCAAGCCAACCGTTCTTTAACAATTTCAATTCATCAAGTCTCGCACCGACGTCCATTGCGTCTAAGATAGAAATTTGTTCGATCGACTCAATGTTTTTTAGGCCACCATTTCTTGCGAACACACCAATGCCTTCGATACCAACTCGGAGCCCGTTTTGATATCCCTTGAAGGCCTCAAATATGGTCGCGATGTGCTCGGATTGAATTGGGGCGAGGATAATGGTGTTGTCTACAAGTTCGAGTTCAAAGCGCCCCTTTCTTTGGTCTGCTTCGCAAATCGCACCTCGCAAACTCACTTCCTCCGTAAGCTGTTGAATAGAAGCCGCACTTAAAGTTAACTTTCTTCGTGTCGTTTTGTTTAATCGTGCGGGCCTCTCGGTGTCTTTGTAGTCTAGTTCAATACTCTCACCGTCTCGGAGGCTTCGACCGATCCGGTCAAAATAGGCTAAATGACTGTCGGTCAAGATAGAGTCGAGCGGTTCATCAAATTCCGCAGCGTTGACGGCGCTAATGATGCTTGACTTGGCCTTTTCAAGACAATCTCGATGATCATTGGGGAAAAGCGTTGCAGTTGCTCCTCCGGCGATACATAGCACAATTCTGGGAATCGCACTTCCTTCGTCGATACCGTTTACATTTAGAGTTATCTGATCTGAAAACCCTTTTGGAACTCGCTGCCGTTCAGGATTGTCTTTGAGGAAGTGCCACTTTGCTACATCGATAATTAAATCCTCAAGTACGGCAAGGTCCTTCAGCACTTCCAACGGAATTGAATGCTGTTCGAATCTCTCTCCGACAAGTCTCGGATCTAGGAATGGAATTAACTCAGCCATTGTTGAGACAAAGTGCGAATTAAATGAGTGACCTGCGATTACATAAATGATACACATCGGCCTGTAAGCATGCTACGGCAATTGATTGCAGCGTGTTCGCGCGTTCCACCTAGCTTGGAGAAACAAGCAGAGAGTCGACTCTAAATCTCAACCGGCTCCATGACTCCGCCGTTGGGGAAAGTCGCAGGCATTGGCATGTCCTGTTCTTGCTTCAGGTAATTCTCATGCATGTGGTTCATGCCGCGCGGCCAGATATGAAAAGGGCCCGAGCTAAGAATCGTCCACTCGCCCATGATCCCCTTGTCCGACGCGACTCCGGCGTACCGCACATTGTGCTGGCCAACGTACTCTTTCACCCAGCCACACTTGCCCGAATCCAGATCGTAGCTGCCGCTGGCGACCCAAGGCCCGACATAATCCGTACCTTCGCCACTGATTTTTCCGTTCTCGAATTTGAGATACAGGTGCATCCAGCCCTTGCCCGAGCGTTGGTCTTCAAGGTAAAAGCCATTCCATTCGCCCGAAGGCAGGCGGTTATCAGTTTCCATGAACTTAGATTCTCGAACTATTATATAAGTGATCAGTCGTCATAACCCATTTTTAGCCGCATCAGCGGTGATGGCAATCAAATCGTGGAAACGGGCTAAAACTATTGTAAAAATGCGATTTTTGGCCGGTGGATACTTGGGGATGTCAGCCCAATTGAGCGATTGGAGGTGGAAATGAGGTACCAATGGGGCCGTATTTCCAATTAAGCCATAAAAGACCTTTAAAAAGCTAAACAATGTCTCTAAAATCTGCGATTCTAAATTGGCGATGGAAACATGGGCTTAGCACCAGATACGCCATTTTTCACACCCTTCAAAATTTCATTTGAAAGACCCCGACGGCCATGTCACACAAGATGAAAACGCATAAGGCGACCAAGAAACGGTTTCGCGTGACTGCGACCGGAAAACTGATGCACCGCGCATCGGGCACAAGCCACCGCAACGTGCGCGTTAGCAAGAAACGTAAACGTACGCTGCGTGGAACACGTCCGCTGGCGGCATGTATGGTCAAGTCAGTCACCAGAGCACTGAACAAGTACAGTTACTAAATACAAGATTCGCCTGACGTTTTCGCTCAGGCACACATCCCGCACTCTTTGGGCAATAAACTTCAGACCCACGTCTGGGGCCTAACGAGGCCAACAACAGGAATCATTCGATGCGTACAACAAAAGGTGCAGCCAGAACCAAGGCAAAACGTAAACTTTTCAAGCGAGCCAAAGGCTATCGCGGCGGTCGTGGCCGTCTGCTGCGTACAGTCAAGGAAACTCTGATTCGCGCTGGCGTGTTCGCGTTTCGCGATCGACGCGTCAAGAAGCGTACTTTCCGCCGCCTGTGGATTACGCGGATCAGCGCCGCCTGCCGTCAGCGCGGCATGAACTACAGCACGTTCATCAACGGACTGAAGAAAGCCAATATCGAACTTGATCGTAAGTCACTTTCCGAAATTGCTATTTGCGATCCGAAGGCGTTTGACACGATCGTTGAAGCTGCCAAGAAAAGTCTGGCGGCGTAGCGTACAGGCGATCGGTCGGTTTTCATTAATCGGCAAAAACTTGATACACTTGGGGAAAGACAAACCGCTACTTGGTTGTCTTTCCCTTTTTTTATTCCAGATCCCCATTTTAAGAGACACGCCGGCATCATGTCCCTTCCTGATTTCCAGCAGTCGCTGTCCGAGCTGACCGAGCAAGCTCAATCCGCATTCGCCTCCGCATCCGACACTGCAGAATTAGACGAGGCGCGTGTCGAATTCTTAGGCGCGAAGAATGGCCGGCTGAAATCCGTCCAAAAAATGCTCGGCAAAATCGACAAAGCTGATAAACCAGCCGCCGGCAAATCGCTCAACGAAACCAAGCAAGCTATTCAATCCGCTTTCGACGAAGCAAAGAAACGGTTGGTCGGAGACGGCGATGCGGTCGTACGTGACTCGAAGTTCGACGCCACGCTGCCCGGTACACCCTACCGCATGGGGAAATTGCATCCCATCACGCAGACCATCAACGAACTAAAAGACATCATGGGCCGGTTAGGGTTTACGCCCGCCGAAGGTCCGGAAGTCGAAGACGACTTTCACAACTTCCAAGCGCTGAATATTCCAACGTCGCATCCGGCGCGCGACCCGCTGGATAACTTCTATCTAGCGGTGGCGGGAAATCAGGCTGCCGCGTTTGCTGGCGAAGAGGATAATCCGATCCTTCTGCGAAGCCAAACCAGCACCGTGCAAATTCGCGAGATGGAAGACAAACAACCGCCAATCCGGATGGTGTCGCTAGGACGCGTCTATCGCCCGGATACTGCGGATTGGTCGCACTATCCGATGTTCCATCAAATCGAAGGGTTGATGATTGACAAAAACGTCACCCTAGCCGATTTGAAAACCGTTCTGAAACTCTTCGCCAGCAATTACTTGGGCGATGAAGTGCGGATTCGAATTCGCCCTTCGTTTTTTCCGTTCACCGAACCGAGTGTCGAGGCGGATTACTACTGGGACGGGAAGTGGGTTGAGTTTGGCGGGGCGGGAATCGTGGATCCCAATGTGCTCAAATCGGTCGGCTACGATCCGGACGAAGTCACCGGGTTTGCGTTTGGTTTGGGGATCGAGCGCCTGTGCATGATCCGTCACCAGATCACCGACATCCGATATCTGTTTACCAATGATGTTAGATTCCTACGGCAGTTTTAGACCCATCGCAATAGCCGTGCCATCACCGTAGCCGGACTCGAGAGAGTTTGGAGGCGTTTGAAGCGGCTTTAAAATTCTTGCGACTTCGGCTATCACAGAGTTTCCCAAAACACACTTAGAGATTTTACGATGATTGTTTCATGGAACTGGCTTACCGAGTACGTTGACTTGGAAATGAGCCACGACGATCTGGTCGATCGACTGACCATGTCAGGACTCAACCACGAGGGGACCGAGGACGTCGACGGCGACCAAGCCATCGATCTAGAAGTGACCAGCAATCGTCCCGATTGCTTGGGGCATATCGGTGTCGCGCGCGAGATTGGCGTCCTGTACGACACGCCGTTGAAAATGAAGGAACCTCAGCCGGTTACCGGTTCGGTCGCTGTTGAAGATCTGTGCCGCGTTGAAATTAAATCGGACAAATGCTTCCGTTATACGGCGCGAGTGATTCAGGGCGTCAAAATTGGTCCTTCTCCAGATTGGCTGCGAAAACGTCTGACTGCGATCGGAGTTGAGCCCGTCAATAATGTGGTGGATGCGACCAATTATGTGATGTTCGAAATTGGTCAGCCGCTGCACGCGTTTGATTTTGGCAAACTTGACGGTGGCAAGATCATCGTCCGGGAAGCGCACAAGGACGAACAGTTCCGCGCGATCGATCACAAGACTTACCCACTTGATCCGGCGATGTGCATGATCGCGGATGAGAAAAGTGCCGTCGCAATTGGAGGCGTGATGGGCGGCGCGGATTCTGAAATTACCGACGCGACCACCGACGTGCTGATCGAAGCGGCTTGGTTTGACCAACTGTCCGTCCGCAAAACCGCGCGTCGATTGAAGTTGCAATCGCCATCTTCGTTTCGCTTCGAACGCAATATCGATTCTCAGTTGCTGGATTGGGCCAGTCGTCGTTGCTGCGAAATTATTCTGGAAACGGCCGGCGGCACATTGGCCAGCGGCTTGATTGATGTCGGTCAGCGCCCTGACAATCCACCGAAGGTCACGCTGCGATACGCGCAATTGAAAAGAATCCTTGGCATCGAAATTCCTTCGGACACGGCGCGAAAGATTCTCGCGGACCTTGGGCTGGGATTCGAGTCTTCCGATAAGGAATCGCTGACCGTTTCTGCACCAAGCTGGCGAAAAGATCTGACACGCGAAGTCGACCTGATTGAGGAGGTTGGCCGCATTTACGGTTTCGATAAAGTGCCTGATACGGCCGCGGTGCCGATGGCGGCTTCCTATCGTCCTAAAGCTGACCGATCGTTGGATCGCGTGCGGTCTGTCCTGCTGGGAGCAGGATTCGATGAAGCGATGACACCTAGCCTCGTGCCAGAGGTTTGGTCGGAAACGTTCAGCCCTTGGACAGAGCATCCGCCACTCAAAAGTAGCCAGCCAATGCTTGGCGTGCTGGAGAAAGCGTCTCAGAACATTGGTTCGGTGGATCTACTGCGGCGATCGCTGGTGCCAAGTCTTTTGGAGGCGCGGCGGATCAATGAATTCCGTTCCAACACCGACATCGAATTGTTTGAAACGGCCAAAGTCTACTTGCCTGTGAAAGGGCAACCGATTCCCAATCAACCTGCGAAAGTCAGTTTCGTTTCGGGGAAGAGTTACGCCCACGTCAAAGGCGTTGTCGAGGCGATCGTTAACGCAATGTCCTCATCGGCGAAACTTGCCATCTCCAATGCGGACTACGGTTTGATGGACCCTGATCAGTCGGGGCAGCTGACCCTTGATGGCAAGACGCTTGGCTTCATTGGCAAGGCATCTAAGTCGGCAAAGAAGCTGTTTCGTTTGCGATCCGATGCGGTGTTTGCCGAGTTGGACTTGGGCGTATTAAACGACGCGATGGTGACGATCGTGCGTCACGCCAACCAGAGTTCGTTTCCACCGATCTCACGCGACTTTAATTTCGTGCTTGAGAATGCAGTCAAATGGGACGCGGTTGAGGCGACGGTGCGGAAAAATGGCGGCGATTTGCTGGAGAACGTTGAGTATCTTGAAACCTTCCGTGATGAGAATAGGGACGGCAAGACCAAGAAGCGATTGCTGTTGACCGTTACGCTGCGTTCGGCGGACTCAACGTTGACCGGCGAGCAAGCTGATGCGGTCTGCAAAGCTATTATTGATGGGTGCAACAAAGATCACGGCGCGACGTTGCTGGGGTAGTCGGACGTTTGCCACATTTCACTAGGTGCCCGTAAGTCTTCAGGCATTCCGATTTCGTCGAGCGCGCCGCTCCGCAGGAGCCGTGTCAATAGCTCGGGGTGAAACTCCGCGCCCTGATTGCCGGAGGCAAATGGTGAAACGGTCTATTGGACAACTGTCAGTTCCCGGCCCACATGGCAACGCGTCACCGGACGTGGTAGACGCTTTTAGCGTGTTTGGTCGTTGGGATATCCAATAAAAAAAGTTCTCCCCAGAATGTCAGGGAGAACCTTGTATCACACGCTTCAACGAAGAAGGGGGAGCGCTTATTTCTAGCGCTTATTTCTAGCGCTTATTCCGAGCGCTTATTCCGAGCGCTCAGCCTTTTAGTTTTTCCCAGTTGGCGTTCGCCTTTTGTAGGTTTTCTGATTCGTGCTTGTTCCAAATTTCCAGTTCGTCGACTTTTGCGTTTTTCAGAAACCACATGATCTTTCCATTAACGACTTTGAAGTTCGTTGGGTCAACATGGCCCATGGAAGCACCGGTGGCACACCAACCGCCGTAGACAGGAAGGTACTTCTCGGGATCAGCGGCAAACATCTGGCGTACATCGTCTGAGACAAACCAATAAGTAACCCTTTTGTACTCAGCGGCGAAGTTCGGATCGCCCTTGGCGGCCTTGTTGGCGGTGATGTAGCAAAAGGGACAGAAGCCTGCGTACACGAGATTACACATGCCCCAAACATCACTGCTTCGTTCAATTTAATCATCTCTTTTTTCCATTTGATGGGTTTTCCAAATGTTGCCCATGCTGGCACTCAGTGGCTGCACTTTCTCTGTCGCACGCGCGGAAGCCTCTTCACGTGGACAGGCAGTGGATCGCTAACGACGTTGACTTTTGATAAGATAACGCGCGAAAGCCGACTCTTGGACGAGCCGGTGCTGAGAACACATCCGCTGCTCAGCCTTCGGATTTCTCGAAGAATCAGGCTAAGTTGTAAGATGACGTCCAGTTCTACGTCGGAAAGATTCTATGTACTACAGTGATATGCCATGCGTCCACCATGACCAATACTGCTGCGATTGCTCAGGGCCGAAGCAATGACAAACTGACGCTAATGGCCCCGGAGTGTCGGTAACATGAGTGAATATCTGGTGCCAATAAAATCAAACAAAACAGTGAGCGTAGTTTAATGGTTTTCCTCTTAAGATTCGGATTGGTCGCAGGACTGATCCTCTCCGCAAACTCACTCTGCCTCGCATTTCAATCTGGCAGCCGAGGCGCTGTTGTCCCGACGACTGCCCCATCGGCTAGTATTGGTTCGGGAAGTCGAGTCGTAACACCATCGTTGGGGCGGCCCAACGCATCCTCGTTTCCATTGCAATCGCGCGCGTATCAATCGGGCCAACCAGCGATCGGCGGAGTCTATCAAGAGCAATCTCCCAACCAGTTTGTAACACCAGAGGTCACGTCTTTCGACGGCACCCGGTATTCAACCAGCCCAATGCCGCAGTCGACTTCTCAAGTGACGTCGCCGTCGAATCCACCGCCTACCGCCAATGGTTCAGGGGGCACATCGCCCGGTATCCCGGCGCCGACGTTAGTCGACCCGATGTTCGAAATAAATGATCCCTATTCGCCGTACACGGTTGATCATTCTGCATGGAGCTGCCTGCTGTCGCGCTATCTGGTTACCGATGCTACCGGCGTCAATCGGCTGCGATACGGAGCGGTAACAACTCAAGATCACAATATACTTAAAGGGTACCTGCAACACCTCCAGTCCGTTGACACCCGCAGGCTCAACCGCAACGAGCAACTGGCGTTTTGGTTCAACCTATACAACGCACGCACGGCAGACATCGTTTTGGACAACTACCCGATTCGGTCGATCCGCCAAGTCAAAATGAAGTTCTCTGATTTCGTGGGGCCGTTTGATGATCCCGGCGCAGTGACCGTTTTAGGGAAGCCGTTGTCGCTGAACGATATTGAGAGTGGGATTGTGCGACCGGTTTGGAAAGACCCGCGCATTCATTATGCCCTCAATTGTGCTTCTTACGGTTGCCCGAACTTGTCTGCTCAAGCATGGACGGCAGAAAATCTCGACAGGCGACTCAACAGCGCGGCGTACGATTACATCAACTCCGACCGCGCGGTTCGACGCGGTGTGCTGGGGGTACACGTTGCCAAGATTTTCAAATGGTACAAAGACGATTTTGGGGGAAGCGATCAAACTGTTTTGGACCACCTTCGACAATACGCTAACCCATGTACCCAGCAAAAACTTCAGGGACAGCAACGGATCTTAGGCTACTTTTACGATTGGTCTTTGAACGACGGAATCATCACTCGTCGCCGTTTGCTTGAGCAGGTGATTCGCTAGAGAGGGTTTTAAAACGATTGGAATATCGTTCAAAAACTCAATTTAGCTTTGCCATTTGCGCCGCTGTTAGGTGCGGGTTAAACTAGCTTTTTTGCCACGCCATTCAGGTTCGACTCCAACTGAAGACGGTACGGCAACCCCCTACCAATGAGGACGGCATTACTACCGTATACTTTATCGAGTAACCGATGACCCAGCTTCCTATCTACTCCCCGCCGGCGCACAACCCAATCACCGAGCCTGTTTCCAATGGCATGGAAGAAGAGAACTTGGTCGATTTTGGCGAAGGTGAATTCATTAAAACAACCACCAGCTTATGTCCGGTCTGTTTGGAGAAGATTGATGCCTCGGTGTACGAGCGCAACGGGGCGGTTTACATGGACAAGCAATGTGCTGCACACGGGCGTTATTCGGCGATGTTGGCTTCGGAGCGGCGGCATTACTACGTCGCCGACCCGGACGTGGAGTCGCTGGCGTGTTGTTGCGGACCTGGGCAGCACTGCGGTGATCAAGTCGAAAATCACAGCTGCAACATGTTGCTGGAGATCACGCAAAGTTGCAATTTAACTTGTCCAACTTGTTACGCCGGTTCTTCGCCGGAGAACAAATCATTCATGTCGGTCGAACAGTTCACCAAAACGCTTGACGATTTACTTGAAAAAGGCAAAGGCGACGCCGACTTGATTCAGCTTTCCGGCGGCGAACCAACGATCCATCCCGAGTTCTTTGAGATCGTAGAAATCGCTTTGGCGAAAGGGATCAAGCAGGTTTACATCAACACCAACGCGATCAAGCTTTCACGACGCGCCTTCGCCGAACGAGTGGCCAGTTACGGAAGTCGTGTTTCGGTATATCTCCAATTCGACGGGTTCAAACCGTCGACCTACGGGTTGCTGCGCGGCCGGGAAGATCTTTTAGAAACCAAAATCCGCGCAGCCGATCTTTGCGAAGAACTTGGGATCAATACCGTCCCGACGATGACGCTAACGCGCGAGATCAACGATGATGAGGTCGGCAAGTTTATTCAATGGGCTTCGGCGCGGCGACGCAGTGTACGAAAAGTTATGATTCAACCGGCGATGTATTCTGGTCGCTACGACAATCCGCGTTTGATCGAACGCATGACTGTCGCCGACGTGGTCAATAAAATCTGCGAACAGACCGACGGCACGTTTACCGCAGATGACTTCACTCCGATTCCATGTTCGGACCCTAACTGTTTCAGTTTGGGCGTTGCGGTTGACGGCAAGGACGGCTTGCTGCCGATTTCGCGTTACTTGCCCCGGTACAAAGATTGGGCTGCCCCCGCCAATCAGCAGATGATCGCGGCGGTCTCGGATACCTTCGACAGTGCGAGTTCGTTTGCGGATTTGATGGGCAAAGTCGTGGCAAGCGACGCTTTAACCGGACTGGATGATCAGGCGCTCGATGCGTTGCTGGATTTGATTGAGGAACTGCCGCAGGAATCAACGGAAAGTCACGACCCACAAAATTGGAGTGGGATGTTTGCGATCGGCATCAAGCCATTTATGGATGCTTATTCGTACGACCAAGATCGTATCGACAAGTGCTGCGTTCATATCATCTCGGCCGATGGTACGCCGGTTTCGTTTTGCGAGTACAACGCGATCAATCGACCGACGGGGAATCTGTAGACCGTTTTCAGGTAACACCAACACGCAGGATTTACGCTAGAACCAAAAGTTAATCATGAACGACCAAAACTCAAACTCTCCCGATTCCGTTGGCAGTGATTCCTGTGGTGACGACAGCACGGCGATGTGCTGTGCCAACTTTTACGAACAAGACACTGTTCAGGAATTGATGGGGGGGAGTTTCCATCCCGGCGGCATTGAGCTTTCTCGAGAAGTCGTAAAAAGCCTAGCGCTGAAGCCTGGCCAAACCGTCTTGGATGTCGCTTGTGGTGTCGGCACGACGACGCGCATGATGGCCAGCGAATTTGGGCTGGTCGCGACGGGGCTCGATTTTAGCGCGATCAATGTAGCAAAGGCGCTGGCCCAAACCGATAGTCCGGCGGATGCCTCGGAACCTTGTTGCGCTCCGGGCGAAACCTGCTGCAGCCCTGAATTGGCAACGCTCGGCGGAGATTTGGCCGCCAACGCAGGCACTGCCAAATTTATTCAAGGGTCGGCCGATGTGTTAGGGCTGGAGGATTCAAGTTTCGACGGAGTCACTTGCGAATGTGCGGTAAGTACGTTTGCTGATCAAACCGCCGTCGCCAATGAGTTTTTCCGAGTTCTCAAACCGGGCGGTGTGTGCGCGATAACGGATATGATCGTCAACGTGCAACTGCCCAATGATTTTGCGGAGAAAGCCGCGCCTTGGACGTGCGTCGCAAAAGCCCTTCCGATGGATGGCTATCGACAACTGTTCGAACAGGCCGGGTTCGAATCAGTCCGAAGCGCAGATTATTCGCACACGCTGTTGGAGTTGGCGACTGAAATGAAACGGAAACTGGTCATGGCGGGAATCGGCAAAACACTCGGCGCGTTGCCAGCGTTGGGTATGGATCTCCGCGAGATGCGGGCCATGCTCGATCAGTCGACCGAACTGGTGAAAGCACAATCTATCCAGTACGGCTTGCTGCTTTTCAAAAAGCCCGTTTAACTTATGCGTGAGAAAGTCCTCCTTGTTCTGTTCGCACTGACGTTCCCGTTGGTGGCTTTTGTTTCGACACTGCCGCCGCAGCGATTCCGCAACGAGATTACCGAATGGGGCGATCGCAATACGCTCGTCTATCGGGAATTTAGCGCATATCGAGAACAGTTCGGGGCAAACGAACCGATCATCTTAAGCTGGCCCGGTTGCGAATTGAACGATCAGCGCGTTGAAAAAGTAGCCGTTGAAATTGAAACACAACTGGCGGGGGAAGTACGCAACGTTTCCAGCGGCCAGCGCGCTTATTGGGCGCTGCGGGACGATGCGAAATTGAATGCTGCGACCGCATTGGAACGATTGCAAAACGTCTTTATTGGCCCCGGTGAAAACGGCGACCATCGGACCGCAGTTGGTTTTCAGTTGACCGAAACGGCTCGGCTCAACCGTGGTGAAGTGCTTACGCGGCTCGCAGGTATTCTAAAAACGGCAGACGTGGAACCGACCGAAGTGATCTACGCAGGCCTCGGACACAACCTCTACACGCTGGATAAAGAGGGGCTCGAATCGCCGTTTCGCATGGTGCCGCAGATCATGTTGCTGGCCTTTTTCCTGACGGTGCTCTTTGTGCGCAATATTTGGCTGGCATTTTTCATCAATGCGTTGGGGACGTATACCGGGTGTCTTGCGTTCAATATCGTTTGGCTGGCCGATGTTGATATGAATGCGATCATCTGGCCACTGCCGACGCTGACGATGCTGCTGACGGTGTCCGCGTCATTGCATTTCTTAAGCTATTTCAGAAAGTCCGCCGAGTCGCTTAGTGGATCGTTGACTGATGATCCAAATTCAAAGGAAAACGCGCTGGTTTGGCGGCGAGCCGTTGCGGTTCGTGCGGTGCGGGACGCGCTAAAGCCGATCTTGTGTTGCACGGCCACGACCGCGATTGGTCTGCTGTCGCTGTTGCTCAGTACCAGCGAGCCGGTTCGTCAGTTTGGATTGTTTGGGGCGCTGTCGGTTTTGGCTGGCAATCTGCTGTTGCTGGTTTGGTTTCCGGCTTGGTTGACTTGGATCGGCTACGCGGAACGTTTGAGAGTCGTAGCTGCTGCCCATTCGAAAGCGCAAGCGGGGCTGCCGCAGAGGCTGAATCGATTCGACCGTTGGCGACTTTGGGCAAGTTTGACTCGAAACGGACGTTGGCCGATCGTAGGCGTTTGTTTGGTCGGGCTGCTTGTCGGTGCATCCGGCATTCCAACGGTAAAAACCGGCAGCGCGTTGACCAATTTTTTTTCTGACGGACATGAAGCCCTGACGTCGGCGAAAGAGATGGAGTCGCGCGTCGGCCCATTGAATTCGGTTGAGCTTTTGCTGCGGTTTGACAATGCAGATTTGGCTAATGATCGACTGCGACTGAAAGGTTTGCGAAGGCTTGCCAGTCGCATTGAATCGGAAACTGATTTTGAGTCGTGCCTTTCCGCTGGAACCTTCGCACCGCAATTCAAACGGGCTCAAGGGCGATTGAGCGATAGTGTTGAGAGCGCTCGATTGAGACGGTTTAAAGAGGAAGTCGAAACCGCTGGGTTGTTGCATCGAGATTCAGGCAAGGGACTTGAGACCTGGCGTGTTTCGTGTCGTTATTCTGTTTTTAAACAGATTGATTTGGCGAGGCAAACAGCAAAGTTGAAGCGTATTGCCGGAGCACTGTTTGCCCCCGATGGTCAAAACGTGTTCGACGGAGAGTCGTTAACCACGACAGTGACCGGCGAGTTTGTTCTGTTTGATTTTATTGACAGTCAGTTTTTCAGAGAGTTGTTGCTGACCTATTTAATCGCTTTTGGAATCATCTCGTTTGTGGTGTTGATCGTGCTGCGTAGTTTCAAAGCATCGTTGATTGCGATACTGCCGAATCTCTTCCCGGCGTTGGTGGTGCTTGGAGCGGCAGGATTTCTTGGTTTCGCGCTGGATGTTGCTTCGTTGACGACCGCCAGTGTAGCTTTGGGAATCGCCGTGGACGATACGCTCCATTTTCTGCTTTGGCATCAGAAAATGGAGAAGAGTGAGACTAAAATGGGCGACGATTTTCTTCGCGCGAGTCCCATCCATTCGGCCTTGCGGTATTGCGGTACCGCGATGGTGCAGACCAGCATGATTCTTGGGTTGAGTATCGTGCTGTATGCGTTATGTGGATTTCTGCCGACGGTTCGTTTTGGCATCCTGTTGTCTGCGATGATGTTTGTGGCGTTGGTGGGAGATCTGTTGTTGCTGCCAGCTTTGATGGCGTTTTGCACGTCTTCGCAAAACTCACGGCAGATTGGGTAACTCACTGCCGGCGCCCGTAATTTCCTTCACCGGATCCGATAGCGGTTGGGAGGCATGTTTACGTTGGTTTGGCGCTGGTTTGGCGCTGTCCGACCGTTGAAAACTTTCCTTTTGTGATGAATTCGTGAGCTTTTGTCGCGCTTATGGCCCTAGCGGAACTAATCTTGAACTCCACCCATCCCGAATCCGCCCAAGCAGTGGTTCTCGATTTTGCAAGATTCTTTCTCTGAGGTTCCGTCATGTCCCGTCTCCAAATGTTTTCCTCGACGATTTGTTTTTCAGCGCTTTCTTTCGTGGCTTCGTTCGGGGTGGCGCAGGAGTTCTACCAAGCTTCGCCAAGCTTCAATCAAACGTACAGCTACCCAAGTTATTCAGTTCAAGAACTGCCGATTCACGGCGCTACTTACGTTGAAGACGTGCACGTGAATCAAAGCCATTACGTCAATGGAAGCGCGTTCGAAATGGATTCCGTGGTACCCGTTTACAGTTCCTCAGAAACCTATGCTGTTGAAGTGCCGGTGCAAACCAGCAACGCGCTGCCGACCGAAACCGTTTCAGGCGAGTTGAGCGAGATCAATGGCAAAGTCATATACTCCGAAGGCACGATGCCGCCGCTTGTTAGCCGCGATTACGGATACGACGGCCCGGGCGATATGCGTACGCATCTTTGGAATGACCATAGCAGCGAGATGAAGCAGCATGGCATCTCTCACGATCAAGTGATGGCGATGCCGATGGAAAAAGTGCAAAAGTGGCACAATTTTTTTCACGGTAGCGAAGGTAAACCGGCACCGTAGTCGTACATCGCCAGCATCATCTGCGCGCTTGCTCCAACTATTTTTTGATAACCATAAGGTTCTATTGAAAACAACTTAAGCACTAGGCCATAAGTTTTCAGACACCATTAGCCGTTTTGGCACTAGCCACGGTTCCTTTTTTCAATTGGAAACTTATGGCCGGGTGCTTATTCGTCGAGTGACTTTATCCCGGCATTTGCTGAGCTCCTTTTGTGTCCTCGGGATTCATGCCCTCAAAATTCGCAGGCTGGAAGCACCGGCTTAAAGTGAGCATCGGTAGGCGGTTCGCTTACATCAAAGAGTTAAGGAATTCGGTCATCTCTCCGGCGGCATGTAGCTCTCCCTGCGTTTTCGCCTGAGCGATTCCTTCCTCGAGCGTCTTCTGAGCCTCGTCGATTCGAGATAGGCCCGCTAATTCTTGTCCGGCCATGAAAAAGGCTGGTACGTAGGGCGGATCGTCTTGCATCAGTTCTGAAAAGATATCGAGGCTTGCATCGCTGGATCCCTCGCTCTTAAATTCCATCGCCAATGCGTACCGCAGAAACGTGTCCTTTGGATCCTTAGCCAGCATCTCCTGAATTTGCTCTTTGCGTGACATCTGTTTTTCTCCGTAGATTCTGTCCTGAAATGACATTCTGCTTGCAGCTCAATTCAAAGCGTTTCAATACCAGCCCGACGCACCAGCGAGTAAGTATTCCCAGCGATCATGATTCACTCGCTGGCGCGTCGGTCTGGTATTTGCTGTTATTGGCAAACGACCACCCAGCCAATCGTCTTAAACATCCCGGCGGTTCGTGACCTGTCTAGCGCTTCGGCCATTGACGGCTCGTTATTATTATCGCATGACTCGATCTGGTCCAACAGTGTGCGAGTCACTGGATAAATCTTCTGCACTGTAAATCCACTGGCGTCCAGTAAGCCGATCAACTCACGCTTGCGGAAGCTGTGAATGAACATGTTTCTTATCCCACGATAGTCGGAAAAACGATCGCCGAAATCATTTTGCTTTTTTGCCACTTCAACCAAATGCTTGGCAAACCATTTTAACCCGCCGCGGTCCCGTAGCTGACTCCATACGTTGTGAGCGTGCAGAATGAAGTGACCTTTCGCACGAATGATTCTCCTCGCATGATTTAGAAACTGACGCCGGTAGCGTGCTTGGCGAATCATGCCCAGCGTGCTGAAGAGGCAAACCGCATGGTCTACTGAATTCTCTCGGAGGCACTCCAATCGAACCAAATTGGCCTGAATGGAGGTTAACCGGCTTCGAGAGAACTCACTTGCTTCTGAATTGAGGGGCTCCGAATACTGGTGGAACCTTTTTTCCATCTCCTGAAGCATCGGGATTGAGAGGTCTACCCCCACGCACTGGTAGCCTCGAGCGATCAACGGGATCAGCGTCCTTCCGTCGCCACAACCGAACTCAATTACCGTTGTGGGCGGATCGCGCAATTCGATCGCCGGCAGCCAACGGCAGACGATCTGCCAGTCAAGCCGGGTTAATGGATCTTGCTTGAGAAATTCCCCGTATTCGGACGCGATTGAGCGCGCGCGAACGTAGTCCCAAGTGCCCTGACTGACACCTTCGGGAATCTGCCACGACGATCGACCTGATGAGTGAAAGTCTTCCAATTTGTCTGTTTTCGCGGGGGAGAAGCGGTATTTTTGGTCACGAAGGCGTGCGCCGAGGCACTTTAGCCACTTGTTAGGACGGCCTTTTCTGTTATCGTCTGCGTTCTGAAATGAGTAGGCGGTTGAGCCTGTGGGGAACGAAATTGTCGAACCCACCAACGCAGTCAGCAGTCTTTCATTTGATCATCCATTTTTAATTATTGTATGGGAGAAGCATTGTGGCAATTCGTGTTGCAATCAACGGTTTTGGACGCATCGGACGTTTGACCTTTCGTAATCTGATGGCTCGTTCTAGCGAATTCGAAGTCGTAGGCATCAATGACCTCACCGACAACAAGACGCTGGAGACACTGCTCAAGTTCGACAGCATCCACGGTCGTTTTCCTGGCACCGTTGGTTCAGATGACAAGCACTTGATTGTTAACGACGTCAAGATCCCGGTTTTCGAAGAGCGTAACCCAGCAGCATTGCCTTGGGGCGATCTAAACGTGGACGTTGTTGTCGAAAGCACAGGCGTATTCACCAACCGTGCCAAAGACGGCAAAGCGGGTTACGATTCACACTTGGAAGCCGGTGCCAAAAAGGTTGTCATCAGCGCGCCCGCGAAAGACGCTCCAGATCTAACCTGCGTTTTGGGCGTTAACGACGATCAATTGACTGCAGATATGAAATGCGTTTCCAACGCCAGCTGCACAACAAACTGCTTGGCTCCCGTCGCTAAGGTTCTCAACGATACGTTTGGTATCGAGTCTGGGTTGATGACGACTGTTCACGGTTACACTAATGACCAAAACGTTTTGGATGCTCCTCACAAGGACATCTACCGTTCTCGTGCAGCAGCGCTGAACATTATCCCAACTTCGACCGGTGCTGCCGAAGCGGTTGCTTTGGTTATCCCTGCCCTCAAAGGCAAGTTGACTGGAATGGCGATGCGAGTTCCAGTTCCTACAGGATCTGTGGTTGACTTGACCGTTAAGCTCGAGAAATCAGCGACTGTCGAAGAAGTCAACGCAGCCGTCAAGGCAGCTGCTGAAGGTCCGATGAAGGGAATTCTTTGCTACAGCGAAGATCCGCTGGTCTCGACTGATATCATCGATGATCCGCACAGTTCGGTTTTCGCCGCACCTCAGACACGCGTCATGGGTGACATGGTCAAAATCATCAGCTGGTACGACAACGAGTGGGGGTATAGCTCGCGTACAGCAGACCTGATCGCTAAGATCGGTGGCTGATTTGGCGGCTGAGCATGATTCAGCTGACTAGATTTCAGCTGGCGATTGAAATATCTGAAAAGACGTGGTTTTCAAATGAGAGCCGCGTCTTTTTTCGTTGGTGCGATGGTTCTTGATTCATCTCTTTTTCATCAATTTGGTCAGCAGTCTATCTAGCTGGTTGGAAAAGCTCTGGACATCTTTTTGGTTGAAAGGTTTGGGGCCGGACGTCTCCATTCCGGCCGCCCGTAGTTGCTCCATCAGATTGCGCGAGGCGAGTCGAGAGTGGATGCTGGCGTCGTCGTAAAGTTCGCCGCGCGTTCCGATCGCGATTCCGTCCTTTTCTACCACTCGGGCGGCCAATGGAATGTCGCCAGTCACCACCACATCGCCAGCATTCATCAGCTCAACGATTCGGTTGTCGGCGATGTCTGCACCATCGTGGACGGTGATGCGATGGATGAACTCTGATTTGGGAATGCCAATTGACTGGTTGGCGATCAGCGTCGTTTTGATCTTAAGTCGTTTGGCCGTTCGAAACAGCACTTCTTTAATCAACACGGGGCACGCGTCGGCATCGACCCAAATTTGTAGACGGCTCATAGTGT
>CALKXO010000037.1 GCA_938003615.1 uncultured Pirellulaceae bacterium
CGCTGAAAATCACGTCGAGCCATTGCCGTTTTACTCTGTAAAACTCGATGTGAATTACGACTCACTTCAGGCGATCGCGTCAGAGTCCTCTGTAGCCCCAAGGAAAGTAGACGACGTTATTTCGGAAACTTTGGCTGGCCGACAAAAGCCGGGGCAACGCAACATTACGTCAAGGCACACACTTACTGAAGACGAGGCTCTGGATGCCGGTTTGGAGTTTTTAGGACCGGGTTACAAAGAAATTGGAAAGCCCGGGAGTGGGGTTTTCAGAAGTGCCGATGGTACCCGCCAGTTTCGTATGGATGCGAATTCCCTACGAGGAGCTCACGCACCGGATGTCCCGCACGTCCATCTTGAAACATTTCAAGGCGGTCGAAAACCATTTGTAAATAATCATATTCCGATCAAAAAGTAACTATGACTGTAGATGACATAAAAATTGGCGTCGTTGGGAAAATCCTTGCTGGGGACGACCTTGGTTATTGGTTGCGAATTGACGATGATTCATCGAATACAGGTGGGTTCTTGGTGCACGTCAGTAAGGACAGTGGGTTCATGGATAGCGGAGACGATTGGGTTGAAAGTTACGACGTGCTGCGGGAGTACTTTGAGGAAAGCAATTGGGAGATAGACTGGGCATCCGAATAAAGCCTCGCCCCAAACAGACCACTGGGTGCGCGAGGGCTGATAAGTGGGCGTGATTTTGACCCAACCAACGCTGGCGGCCCAATCCGTAATCTAACTACGGATCGAATCAAAGTTACGAACCGTGGTGTTGACTACGCGGAATGGCACTTGTCGCGCTTCGGTCCTGATGGACCAAACCAAGCGATGGTCCAACGGCTAAGGGACATTGCAGACGGCAAGATTAAGCCGACGCAAGCTGATTTGAATTTCTACAGTCACGAACTTCGTGAGTCCGTGCGGTACCGCAGACTTGGCCAGCCGGCGGGGCAACCGTTAGATGGAGATGCTGCATACGATCTTTGGAACAACGCGCACACTGCAACGCTCGAAGACTACGGCTTTCGAGAAGGGCCGGGCGTTCGTTACCATCCAAGCACTGGTCGATAAAGAAAGGCCGAACAATGAATGAATTGAAAATTAAAATTCTTGAAACGATCAGACAAAACGACGGCCAGCTCAGTTGGTATCAACTGGACCGGACGCTGTCCGATTCCGGCGTCGAACATTCGGGAAATCTCATGCAAGTGCTTCGCGAACTTGTTGCTTCGGAATTGATTAGCACGTCCGCAGGAGCGAATCCCGCGCAACCGTTGTATTCGATTACTGAAAACGGAACGTGCTTGCTTGAAGAAGCCGCAGGTGCTTAAAACCGCGGCCGCGAAAAACGCTGCCAACTGACACGGTCGCCACGGCGGCGGAACCTGTTCGCGGCTTGCCATCGAAACCGCCGCGCGAAAAGCATGACCGAAGCGAGAGATTCAACCACGCGGCGGAACATTGAGTGAACGTTCCAACGGAACCAGAACGGCTTGCAGTTCGAGAACGGTTGGCCATTGTTCAGTAGATGAATGAAAGGCCGTAGGCACGCCGATCCATGGACGGTCGGCGCATGACCGGCCCGGAGCCATGGATGGCGTCGACCGATGATGCCATGGAAGGGGTGTAAGTCGGGGTTTGTAATTATGTGACCATTTTGTACTGGCTCCACTGGCTGAGCTTGTTTTTTCTCCCTTTCCAGAATTCAGCTAAGGGCTGGTTCTCAGAAACAAAATCGACTCGCAACTGTAGCATTGGATCGGCATTGACCGACCAGAATTTCTCCGTGCCTTTAACGCGTCGGTTGAGCTGCTTGATCGTCGACTCGATGTAGGCGCTGGTAATCGGCAAGCCATCTCATCGCCCACAAAAGCACGACGCTCCGCCGCCATAAATCCACGCGCATGCGCAGCGCCAACAAGCAGTTTCCCAAACGCTTGGATGTTTTCTGTCGTCGCGATCACGCTGCGTACCAAAGGCTTCGGGCGCGTCCGATTCAGAAGTTGCCACGGCTGATTCCCCCTTGTCGCCAGAAAACCCTTTGATTTCACGGGTCAAACGGCTCATACGAGAAGCGTCAACAAGGATCGTTGGGATCTCTGGACAAGGATCACTGTCATACGTTTGCCCCGTCATTTTGATCAACGCACCGACTTTTGACTCGCGCCAGAAACTGCTTTTCGAATCGTTTCTCTGTTCGTCTTGCTTGGTACGGTCGCGCATCTGCAGACGGCCTCCATCGCACTGCACGCAGACCAGAGATGGCGTGAAGTCAACTGGGCTTTGCTGTCGCGCCGGAAGTGGAAGGTCTTCATAAACTGCGGCTTGTTGTTGGACTTCGGCAACACGTTCGTTTCCGATACGTTCGACGATACGACAGATCCTCCTGTCGGAAATTTCTGCTTCGGCCAGTACGCTCAAGTCAGCACTGGCGTCATCAAAACTGGTGCCCGCGCGGATGGCTTTGACGAGCATGCCGGGAGAGAGCCCGCGGTCATACTCAACTCCGATCCAATGGGCCGGAGGGAAAAAAAGACCTGCGGCATTTCTTGAAATAATACTCAGGCTCAGTAAATTCAGTTGTGCCGCGAGTGGTTTGAATCTCGCGCTGCTGCAGCTTCTTCAGTTTGCCGGGCGACCGACATTGGGGACAAGCACATTGGGAATCCCGAA
>CALKXO010000038.1 GCA_938003615.1 uncultured Pirellulaceae bacterium
ATAGCTTCTCGACCAGCTCGCGCAGTTCTGCAATTGTGTCATCCTTGCTCTTCATCCACTGAGAATACACATTTCGAAAGTTCAATGCACGGCCAGTTGAAAATGCCGTGAACGGTTACAACACAACAAACAGCGTTTACCGCGCTTGAGAACTCTTGGTAGGTTCCGTCTCCCTCGAGGTCAGCTTCCGTTCCGGCGAGGCCAAGCATGGAGACTAAATGACCGCCGGCAGAGATTCCAAACGCGCCAATCCGATCTGGATCGACGTGGTACTGCTCCGCGTTGGCACGCAGCCACCGGACTGCGTTTTTGCAATCCGACACACATGCCGGAAGAGGTGCCTCTTTGATCAAGCGATAGTTGACCGAAATACAAACGTATCCTTTTTCGGCGTAGGAGATCGGCATATTTCGCCAAAGTCCAGCGCCTTTGTCGCCAGAACTCCATCCTCCACCGTGAATAAAACCGATTGCGGGAAGCGCTGATTTCGGTTTGGTTTTCGGCCAAACAATGTCCAGCTTTCAATTTTTTGAAGCGCCCTTGCGTCTCACGATACACAACGTTTCATGGCTTAGACTCGTCCAATTGCCATACGAAATAGATCCTCGTCAAAAACAGAATACTCGACCAACCTCGTTTGCGTGCAACGATTAGCTTGTCACAGGTCGCGCCGGACGTTTAGGAGGATCGTAGGTGCAGCAATCGACCGGACAAACGTCCCAGTTGGCAGGCATTAATCCGCAAGCGCGCTTTTCGGTTCCTTCAATACGCTCGAGGATCAGTTCTCGAATCATCGAAATAAATTTCGGGTGTATGCCAACGGTACCGGCGCGCTGCATGTTGATTCCCAGTTCTTTGCACAGATCCTGTGCCTCGGTGTCCAGATCAAAGAGGACTTCCATGTGATCTGAAACGAATCCGACGGGCATCATCACGATGTCTTGTATCGAGGATTCTTTATGCTGCGCTTCAATGAAGTCACAGACATCCGGCTCGAGCCACGGTTGTGTCGGTGGGCCCGAGCGACTTTGGTAGACCAAATCGTATTGGTAGTCTCCGATTTGCTCCATCACCAAACGCGTTGCTTCTTTTAACTGCGTCTCGTACTTGCAGTTGTCTGCCATCGACATTGGGATACTGTGAGCGGTGAAGATAAAACGCGTTTTCGATTTGCGTTCTTCTGGGACGTTGTCGAACGCATTCTGCACACGATCGGCCGAAGCCTCGATGTACAGTGGGTGGTTGAAGAACATGCGAGTCTTGTTGACTTCGGGAGCACCTTCGACCGCCTTTTGAGCTTCCATGATGTTTTCGCGGTACTGACGGCATCCCGAATAGCAACTGAAACCATTGGTAAAAAAAGCAAGCGCGTTTTTGATGCCGTCTTTCTTCATTTCTTCCAAAGCTTCGGGGATCATAGGGTGCCAGTTTCGATTGCCCCAATAAACAGGTAGATCAATATCGTGGTCAGCCAGCTCTTGCTTGATGGCAGCAATCAGCTGCCGGTTCTGCTCGTTGATGGGACTAATGCCACCAAACTGGTTGTAGTGCTCACAGACTTCTAGCATTCGAGCGCGCGGGACATTTTTTCCGCGCAACACATTCTCCATAAATGGCATGACTTCGTCCGGGCCCTCTGGGCCGCCAAATGAAATCACTACCAGTGCGTCGTATTTTTTATCAGCCATTACCAGCTCTTCGTTTCTGTTTCAATTTGTTGGTTGCATCAGTTGCAGACAGTCGAACAACCGAATCCGATTAAGCGGTGCTGCATTCGATTTAGCACAGCTGCATTCGATTAAACGTTGCGTCCATTTAAGGGCTGTCTCGCAGCGCGTCGATCACGTGCAGCGGTGTAAGAATCGCGTACGGAGCGTCGTCGTTGGGGAAGCGACAACAAACAACGCGAAAGCGACCGCTGGCGATTTGAATTGTGTCAATTTTCTGGTTGTCCCCAGCCGAACCCTCAATCGTGAACTCGTAGATTACCTGTTTCCCGTCAACTTCGATCAAGTTTAACTCGATTTTGAGTTCATCGTCGAATCGCGCAGAGTGAGCGACATCGATACTGGCCTCCAGCCGTGGAAAGCCAAGTATTCCTTTGGCATCCGTTAGCACAACGCTCAGTCCCCGGCTGCGGAGAAACGCGTATTCCGTTTCCTCCATCATCCGAATGAAGGCACCCAGATGGACGGTGCCTGAGGCGTCAGGGTCGGCCATCGCCACGCGGCGTTGATTCGAGAAAGTGGCGATTGGTGCCTGAGTCTGCATAAACGGGTGATTTGTGTAAAATGATAAAATTGAAACACTATTGTCGTGAAAAACACATCGATGACCAGTGGGTTGTCAGCCTCCAACACAGACCGAGATATGGACCATTGGCACAACAAAGCGGCTTGGGATCGATTGGCGATCATCGGTGACCGACTGGCCAAACCTGCGCGAGAAATTGATTTTGAGAACCCACTCAAATCGGTCGATGGTCCTGGCTGGCTGGGTGATTCGATTGAGGGTAAACGCACGTTGTGTTTGGCGGCCGGTGGTGGACGTCAAGGGCCGATCTATACGGCTGCCGGAGCAGAGGTCACCGTTGTCGATATCAGCCCCGCAATGCTGGAACTGGACCGCGCGGTAGCCAGAGAGAGGAAGATGAAGCTAACGACGATCGAAGCATCAATGGATTTTTTACCGATGCTCGACAACGCGACTTTCGACATCGTCATCCATCCGGTCAGTACTTGCTACGTGCCGGACATTGCAAAGGTCTATGCCGAGGTCGCGCGTCTGCTAGTTGACGACGGGATTTATATTAGTCAACACAAACAGCCCTCTAGTCTTCAGGCAACGATTCAAGACAGGGGTAGGGGATACCGCTTGGAGCATCCTTACTACGGGAAAGAACCGCTGCCACCTGAACCGGAAGCCAATTTCATTCGCGAGCAGGGGACGCTTGAGTACGTTCATCGTTGGGAGGAGATACTAGGCAGCATGTGCCGATCGGGAATGATGATCGAAGATGTGACAGAACCACTGCACGCCAAAGCCGACGCACAGGAGGGGTCGTTTGCTCATCGCTGTCAGTTTGTAGCGCCGTACGTGCGCGTTAAGGCACGCAGAAAGAAACGCAGCGTCACTTCTTCGGGCTCAACTGCGTCAGGAATCATTCTGGGTTCTTGAGGGGCAGGTTGTCAGCCCGAGCGATGTGAATCACAATAAACAGACGCAAAACATTAAAATACAACACTAAGATACATCCAACAACATAGATTTTCATGTCTGAACTTGATGCCGAAGTTCTCGCGCTAATGCGATGCCCAGTCACCCAAACGGCCCTTTATCATGGCAGTGATGCGCTATTGCAGGGGCTCAATCAGGCGATCGAAGCCAAAACGCTAACCAATCGTATCGGCCAAACGGTCGCCGGAGCAATGGAAGGCGTTCTGGTGAACGAATCTGGCGAGATCGCGCTTGCCATTCGATCTGGCATCATTCAGTTGATTGCTGACGAATCGATAGCGATTCCAGATACGCTGCAGGCCGGTGCAAAACAATAGGAGTAGAAGCGATGAGCGAGATGAACAAGAGTCGTGAGGATGGCGAGACTACGATTTTTAAAAAGATCATCGATGGAGAAATTCCTGCGGAGATTGTCTACCAAGACGACCTTTGTCTGGCATTTCATGATGTATCCCCGCAAGCGCCAATTCACGTCTTGTTGATTCCGAAAAAGGAAATCGTCAACGTCGCCGGATTTTCGCAAGACGACACGCATCTGGCCGGTCACCTGATGTTGACCGTCGATAAGGTCGCCAAACTTCTCAACATCGAAAATGGCTATCGTGTCGTGGCTAACTGTGGCGCAGACGGTGGGCAATCGGTTGATCATCTGCACCTACATATCTTGGCAGGACGAGCGCTTGCTTGGCCGCCCGGCTAGGTGATGGCACTCGTAAGTTACTCTGGGCACAATTCGGTTTGCGATGTCGTTACGTCGCTTTTCTATGGTGCGGTTGCGATACGGTTACGACGGTTACGATGGGCCGCAGCTACGGAGCGACCGTTTGAGATAACGTTGCTTGTACTTCAATCGACAGCGGCGTTGAAGAAACGGCAGGCGCGTCTTTTTCATCGGTCACGGCGTAGGCGCGAAGCTTGACCTTTCCAGCCCCCACCACGATCGGGGACAATCTGGCGGTTCCTTCCCGAGCGTTGATAACACCGACTGTCTTTTTATTTTGCTTGATAATAATCCGATCACCATAATTGGTAGACGCTGTCAAAATGATTTTGTCCCTAAATTCAGGACGCAGCTGTTCCGTTTCGAGCTTCGTAAAATGTCCGCTATTATCCACCATAAACAGCAATATCGCGTGTCCGCGTGTTTCAATTTCGTCTCGTCCAACAGCAACTACCCTTAACTCATGGAATCCGTCTCCCATCGTGGCCGAGTCGATATCAAGATTTTCGATGTCACGTGTGCGCAGCACCATCACGCCATCAAGAAAAATTTCGTATCCCGCTATGGGAACTTTCGACTGCGCTGTGTTGATTTTCAATGCGAATTTCCCTTTGACGACGTCCATCGGGGCAGGTGTTGTGATGTTGATTTTTGGAGGAATCGCGAAGGGTTGGCAAAGTGCGTCGCCGACTAGAATTAACTGGTAAGGACCGTGTACTGACTGATAATAAGCCTCTGCGAGGGAACATCCTTTGGCGTAATGAGCGTGAATCAGTGGGTAAGGGAACTTAGCTTGAATGGAGTAGGGCTCAACAACGGTGCCACAGGCCCCAGCGGCGCCGAACCTAAGAAACTCGGTACACTTGGTTTGACCTTTGCTCGGGAAGTAACCGCCAGCACTTGTCAAATTGTCGGCGATGGCACCTGGCATGAATCGACTTCCTGATTTGGCCCAGTCAAAAGTTGCTTTTCCGCAAGTCAGCCCCAAGACATCATCGCGTCGTTCGGGCAAGGCTTGTTTGACAATTCGTGATTGCTGGTTCAGCAAATTCAGTTCGCCAATCGCCTTTTGGAAGTTTGGCAATCGAGTTTTGGTACGAACGTCGGATGTTTGCGTGAAGTAGAACGTCCCTTCGGGCTGAGAGTAGTCGGCTTGGACGGCGCGCGTCAAATAGTTTACCGAATCATAATCGCTGATGCCTTGGTCACGAGTGACGGATAACATCGCGCTCAGGAAGTAGCGCGCGCCTTTGCCCGGCCCATTGATCATTCCATTAGGGGCCCAATGGTAGGCGTTGCGAAATCCATGACTGGCAATCATATTCGATGGACTTTCTGGGACTCGGTCGACCAATCCCTTGAACAACGGATCGGTTTTGATCTTCGAAAAATTTGGATCGCGCTCAATTAATTGCCTGTTCTTCCAGCCCATTCCAATGGCTCGCGTCAGATAACTAATGGCACTGTCTTTGTCGCCTTCCACAGCGAAAAACCGAGCCAGTTGATATAGGATTGCGGCTTGCCCGGGGTTTTCTTTGGCCATCTTCAGCAAGGTGTTTTGGGCGTCGGCAAATGCTTGGCCTTCGGCACCTAATCCCGCGGTAGCTTCCTGATACTTCTTCAACAGTTCACCGTCAAACGGTCGGACTAAAGCTTGTGAGTAGGGCAAACGGTAATAGTTGTTGGTGGATAGAGTCATGTACGTCGGGTCATTCTGAATAACCTTCGACGCGAAATAGGTCATTGATGTAAGCGACGCCACCGGAGCAAAATATTTGCCGACGAACGACTTTCCTGCAGCGTTCTTTAGTAGATCTTGGTGGTCTTTAACCGAGACGCGTGTGGGAAACCCGGACGAATAAACAATGTAGTCAATGGATCCGTTCAACCGCCTTCGGGCGATGGCGGTCAAAATCGGCTCAAGAACCGACTCTCGAAACTGATCAAGGGAAAGAATATCCTTGTTTGGAACATCGCCCAGGTAGACTATGTTGTTTTCTGGGATTTTGCGAATGTCAGCGTAGTGATTCGCAATCAGTTTGGACGACAGCGAGTGCTCATTCACGACCAGAAAAACATTCTCGGGACCACCACCGGCTATTGCTTCTGTACACGCAACCAACGTCATGAATGTGGCCGTCACTAGCCACGAAATCGACCAACGAAGGTTGGAAACGTATCGCATTGAGTTGGCATGCAATGATCTAAGAAGGGAAAACATAGCGACAATCAATGGTTTAAAATTGGAGGAGCAAAATGTCGGCAAACAACCTCGTTCAGTTTTATCGCAAACCACGCGACAACGGTACGCGAAAAAATGGATTGCCTAAAAACCGTCGAAGTGAAAACGTCTCAATCAGCAAAGCCAGCAGCAAACCTTGGCTAATCCGTAAAATCAGAGCAAGCGTTGTCTGTTGGTTTTGCGATCCGTCTAGTTTTCGTCTATTGCGATACGGAGAACGACGCTGCCTACGGCTCCATCGTTGCCATCTGCAAATTTGACGACAACCGTGTTTTCATTTTTCAGGTCGGCAGGATTGACAGGAATCAGCTTCGTGCTGGCATACTCTCGGTCAGTAAAACGATCCGAACTTGCCTCAAAAGGCACGGTCAGGGTTTTCCCGTTGAGCTTCACTATTGGCGTGCGCTGTGAGTCGGGTGACCGCGTCAATCCGATTCGCAGCTGCGCGTAGTTAATTGTTTCTTCTAGCGGTGTTTTAATTACAAAAGACGCCGTCTCCATTGGTTGCGTAATTTTATCGCCATAGCAAGCGATTTCATTTACTGTGCGTCCGGAAGGAATGACTGCGCCCACCTCGGATTTGATCACGATTGACTCGCGGCCGGTGATGATAATGTTTTTTGGCGTCGCGATGGTTTCTTCGGAATACGCGGTCGTGTAGTCTGCATTTCGACCAAGGCGACGAATCGAAATCTTCGCTGACGTTAAACCTTCCACATTTACTGGCAAGTCCATGCGACTCTGATTGTTAATCACTAACCATACCTTACTACCATTGACGAACCCGCGCGATTGAAGATCGGGCGAATCGCAGATCGCTTTGACTCGGCGACCGGATACTCCACGAAACAGACGAAAGAACTTCGTCATGTCGGTCTCAACCCAGCGCGTCTTGTCGGTGTATTTGTGAGGCACAAACATCTGAGCGTAGTACTGCGGCGCCCAATTCCACGTGTTCAACTGAGTGAAGCAAATGGACTTCTTGACCGTATGTGGGTGATCCATAAATGTTAACGTATTGGCTACGAAGCTACTAATGCAACCGAAGTTGACGATCGAGCGCTTTCGCATTTCGTGTTCCCAAGTCGTTGAGTCCGCAGTGGGATCGACGAGCGCCAGGATCTCGTCGGTCACTAGGTCCCCGTCGTAGTCCCCTTTGGGCTTGCTTCCGATGTAGCCGCCCTGTTCGCTAACGACGACATCCATGGTGCGCCCGTATGTGTTAACGGCGTGATTTTGAAATAGATCCAACGCACCTTCCAATGGAAGACCTGATTGAATCCGTCCCTCAAACTGATTGTTTTTCCAACGGTGGTAGTCGTAAACATGAAACGAATAAAAGTCCAGCTTGCCTTTGGTTGCCGCCATGAAGTTTTTCAGGCCTTCGAAGCTGCGATACTCATTGCGATAGAAATAGCATGTCGGCAAGCAAGGACCGCCCACCTTTACGTCCGGAAACGACTTCTTAAATCGTTCGTGCATCACGACGTGCCAGTCCGCTAGCTCTCGTTCTTTAACCAGTGACCAGTGCGGTTCATTGATCGGTTCGAAGTAACGAGGCCGATCGAAATCTGTGTATCGCTTTTGAAATACCGCTTCGGCCAGTTCTGCCGATGCTTCCATGTTGCGTGGAACTGATTGAGGATGCTTTGGGTTGGCTGCGGACGCTTTGGTCTCATGTTTGCCCATGAAATCTGGATAGGCCCCCGGCGAACCGTGGGCGGCGATATCCAGTCCATCGGGAAAGTCTCTATGAAAACCTTTCGACGGCTTCGGTGTCGTGTTTTTAGATAGCGTCGTCAGATCGGCATGTTCTGGACGAGTGCTATCCTCCTCCAAAGATCTTGCCCACCGGCGAACGGGGCCAAGTCGACGTCCGAAGTTGATTTGCAGTTCGTCGACCAAATAGCGATAACGGTCTTTGCCACCGACGCGTTGTTCAAATCCGACTCCATCGTCTGAGATCGTGAAATAGCGCTGTCTTTGGAGCTGCGAAATTCCCTCGATCGCGCGCGTTGTCGTTGGTTCGACGGTGATGGTTGCGACCACATTGCTTTTGTTCTTCTCTTCGCCGCGCGCTTCATTGTTTTGGACATGGTTTTGATCTTGCGCAAAGCCAACAAGTGGCCCAAGCAGAAGGGCGCTCAATAGTGTAATCAAATCGTTCATTCCTTACTGCGCTTTCGATTTCGTACTCGGTTTTTTTAACTTCGTGAATGGAATCGTGGGGTGCTTGACCTTTTCCTCAGGGCCTCGAAAAACGTAAGGCTTCCACAGT
>CALKXO010000039.1 GCA_938003615.1 uncultured Pirellulaceae bacterium
TCAGTCCTCCCCGGGCAGTCAATTCCTGCCGCGGATGTGACACTTGCTGCGGCTGAAGAGTCGCTCAAGGAAGCATTGGCCCTGCCTTCGGACAAACCGGAGTTGAATGAGTTCAAGCAAAAAGCCGTCTCTATCGCACGCGCTCAAAAGCGCTTCGCTGAAAAATCTTAGCCCTCCGCTAGGGCGTTAGGGCGCGGTGTCTTCAACATATCGAAGATCGCGCCGGTTATAGATTGCGCTAATGAGAGATCGAAGCATTTAACAAAGAGCTAAGATTCTGCGCCGCGCTACCAGCTCGCGATCTCAAATGCTTTTCATAGCGTTAATTCCGGTAAGCGGCAGTTTCTACTTTTGGGAGGATTCTACCCGTTCCATGAGCGCGTCGTAGTCCATCATGGGCGCGTTGTGCAAACGTCCAACGAACAAATTTAGAAAAAAGTAAACCTTGCATGTGCAGAACTTACACGGCTTTCATCGCTTCAATTCGGTTCTGGGAATTTGCTTTAAAACGATTGTTCGGTTACACTCGACGACTCATGGAATGGTGAGAGAATAGCCCCTTATCGATCGATTGCGTTGCCTTATGGCACAAAATTGACGTCAGTTTTCGCAGCAAATGATGGAATCTATCGCCTTTTCACATCTAATCTAGTTCTTTGCCCCTCAATAGAGCTGTTTAGACGAAGACGGCGGGTCTTAGGAGATGACCCCGAATTACAGTTTTTTGGTCGGCGCGAGGACGCGCTGCGCCAAAAGCAACCTCATTAAATACGCACTCAGCGTCGGGAGATTAAGTTGATTACTGAAGCAGCTCTACAAGAGCACACATCACGTGATCTGGCACAGATGGCCAAGAAAAAAGGCGTTCAAGGCTGGCACTCGATGAGAAAACCCCAACTTGTCAAAGCACTGTTCAAACTGGCCAAAGACAAGGAAAAACAGAACAAGAAGCTGGCAGCAGTGAAATCCAAATCAAATGCCAAGTCCGTCTCTCCTTCCCCCATCGCATCCCCTCTCATTTCTGCCAAGACACGTCCTCAAAAATCGACGCGTGCTACCAAAAAAATTGCTGCCTCCGAATCTGATATTGCCAAACGACTACGGCAACAGCGCGCTCAACAGGAAAAGCTTCGCAATATTGCGTTCTGCGAGATCAACAACGCCGGACAGACGATTCCCAAACGTGACCGAATTGTGCTGATCGTACGCGACTCGTTTTGGCTGCAGGGATACTGGGAAATCACAGCAGCGACTGTTTCGAGAATCAAGATTGCCATGGGAACTAACTGGCACAAAGCCGTACCCATGTTGCGATTATTAGAAATAACCAGCCGAGGCAATACGAACTCGTTTGAGGAAGTGGCTAAAGAAATCCCGATTCAGGGTGGTGCGAGCAACTGGTATATCAACGTTCCTGATCCAAACAAATCTTATCGCTTGGCGATTGGCTATTTGCTACCATCGGAAAACGAAGATTCTGATAGGTTCCACTTGATTGCCAAAAGCAACGAAGTGTTAACCATGCCCTCCAATTGCGACGGGGATCAATCTTGGTCGGACATTACCAACAACGCAGAAAAGTACTACGCTCAAAGCGGCGGCTACGATCCGGCGAGAGTTTCTGCGGAACTTAGAGATGTGTTTGAAGAAAAGTCTGAACAACCGCTTCATAGCGTCGCGATTCAGAACATCCCCACGCTCAGCCGGTTTGGTGCAGATTTGGAGTTCAAAGTCGACGCTCATCTGGTGATTCATGGAGTAACGGACTCTAACGCAAGCCTAACGATCAAGGGTGCGCCTGTTCCTGTCAACGATGATGGTTCGTTTGTGTTGCGAATGGATTTACCTGAAAAACGCCAAGTGCTTCCCATCATTGCTTCAAGTTTCGATGGAACTCAGCAACGCACAACCGTTCTCGCGATTGAGAGGAACACCAAAAGTCTCGAACCGCTACATCGGAGCGTGAACGAAGTTGACATATAGATGTTTGCTCATTGCGTCCCAGAGTCACCACCAATGGGTCGGTGCCGAATCATTGAATTAAGAAAAGCGTGTCTGACAAATGCCGGACACGCTTTTTCTTTATTTCTTATTGGATCGCCAATTCACAAAATGGCGAGTGGGTCGCGGCAACGCTTACCAACCGCCGCAACTTCTGCCACCGCCACCGCGGTAGAAATTGCGCCCGCCGCCGTATCCGCCATAAACAGGGCGAGCGAAACTATGTCCGTAAACAGGGCGGAAACTGCTGTAGCCAAATGACACTCCAGGACGAACGCCGTATCCGCCAAAACCGCCTCCGAATCCACCAATAGGGGCGCGGTAGAATCCCGGGCCGAAACCACCGCCGAAACCACCGAACCCTCCGTTGCCAACGCTAATGCTAAAACCAGATCCGCCTCGGTAGAACTGAGCTTGGCTCTCTTGGGCAGTGCTCACAAATAAGGTCGCTACTGCAATCACTAAAGTTGCTACAAATTTCATATCCTATTCCTCAGAAACAAAAACCAATTGATCAATACAAGTCAGCCTACATCACGAGGCCAACCGTGTTACCACAATGCACTTGGCATACCAGCCAAAACCTTCCGCCAGCCGAAAACAAAAAACACAAATCACTCGGTATTTTGACAAATTTACTGTCCCGAGCCTCAAAACCAAATTACTCCACGGCCTAAACAGCGTCCCCGAATTGACAACAAACGAATATCGAATTCGCGACACCACCGACCGATAAATTATTGCTTCCTGCATCGAAACAGCAAATTCATTTTGGTTGATCGATGGCGATTCCGGCACGCAGATCTCCCAATCCGCGACAACGTAACGATTGGAGCGTTGCCAAAAGGTAAAAATCCGGTTGAAACAACCAGTCAAAATTTGTCGTACGCGCGTGTTTTTCCGAATAGACAATTAGGCGACGAAGCAAAAAGGCCTCGGTAAACACCGAGGCCTTGTCAACGCATGCGGACCGAAAATGGGGCCGCATGCCTTCTAATTATTGGATTCCCAGCGAGGCTGAACTAGCTTTTCGTCTTCCCTTTTGTGATCTCAATCTTTCGAGCGACCGGTTTTGCTGCCTTGGGAACGACAATCGTCAGCACGCCATTTTCGTAAGACGCGTCAATTTTGTCTTCGTCCAACAGTGACTCGAATCGAAACATTCGCTCAAAATCACCATGCTTGCGAACGTCCTCTAAGACCCGACTCCCTTCAGGCACCTTGTCAATTTTGCGAACACCAGCAACTCTCAGTTCGCCGTCGAGCAACTCAATTGAGACATCGTCCGCGTCAACACCTGGCAAATCCAGTGAGACCATGAACTTGGACTCGGACTCAACCACCTTGGCCGTCGGCTGAAAAACGGACTTGCCTGCATCGGCCTGCTCACCGCTCGAGGGTCCAGCCGCAGACTTGTTGCCTAATACCTGATCGAACAAATTTTCAACGTCGATATAGAAATCTCCAAACGGAGTAAAGATACGGTTTTTTGAACCTTGACCACTCGTTTCAAAACGCATTGGCTTGTTCCTTTTCTAAAAAGAGAGAAAACATGACTGAAACGCCAGTGTGTCAGCCGACTCGGGCGAATCAATAAACTCTTTTCGCAAGCGGCATGCCAATCTTGGAAAGAAAACTTCGCGCCCCGTAAAAACGCGTCTCAAATTGACTAATCTCGCTTGGCAGCACTCATTTTTTAGCTATGACAGAATCGACCGCAATCGCGCAGGGACTGACAAAAATGACATGTCTGGCAGGTTTAAGACAGTTTCACTACACCTAAATACTCAGAGCTGTGGTTTAAGAAAATGGTTCCACTGGTACCCGTCCGCCAATTGTTCCGTCGCACAAAATTCGAGGTGTAAGATTCGTCGGCGCAGATTGCTCTCGGGCTCCGTGTGTCCGCTGGCATGGGAAATCATTGGCCGCATTGCCAAAACGTCTCCCGCGCTGACCAAAATCTTGACGCTTTCTTCCGTAGAAGGCTGCACCGACTTCCCTGATGCGTGAGAGCCAGGAAGGACTTCCAAGAGGCCGTTGCGGACCGACACGTCATCGAGATGAATGCGCAACGTTAGCATGTTCTCAAGAAGTTCCTCGGATGCTTCGACATGATCCACTCCTGCCTTGCAAGTCGGTTTTGAGAAGTGGGTCGAGTGCAACGTGTTGTCTTTTAGACGCAAGATTTCAGCGCTCCACATCAAACAATTGGTAGTCTGTCTGCTACTTGAACTCTTTAGCAATCCCAACAAGAACCGCTTGGATTACACTCCAATTTGCAACAGATCACCTCTTCTGCGGACGCTGCTGAAAAGGACTCTCCGGGCGAAACATCGACGCAAACATCGGTCCAAACACTGACCGAACCGCCTGCTGGCAGCCAACTGAAGGTAACGCAGCAAGACGGCACCGATGCCTACGAAGTTCCAGCGCAAGGCTGGCGCAAAGCTAAATCGTTGGTGATGTTTGCCGTGTTTTGGAACGCGTTTATGTTATTCTTTTCAGGCGTAACGATCTGGGGCATGCTCCACGCACCTCAAGTAGGTCTCTGGGAGACCGTGGGACTCATCGCCTTTGAAGGCATTTTCTGGGCAGTAGGTATCGGTCTCGCCATCTGGGCGTGGGACATGGCCACCCGCAGCGCTATGATCGGTGTGGCGGGCGAGCAAATGTTTATCGAGACCAAATCCAGTTTTGGAACGAAGTGGGTTGAGTTCAACCAGAGCAAGATTCATTCGATCTCAGTTCAAAACAGTGGCACGAGTGTTAATGACGTTCCGATAAAACATCTACTTGTTGAAACCGAGGGTCAACCTCCCGTAGGGCTGTTCGCGAATGGTGGCCGTTGCGTTCTCGTTGTTGTTTGGCGGGGTATTCGTTGCAATGGGAATCTTCGGCTTGCTTTACAGCTGGCGCAAGTGAACAGTGGTCGTTTCCCCCGAACAACTAACGATCACTCGACGGTGGCCGCTCGGAACGAAGCAACTGACGTTCGCGCGCGACGACATCAAGAATATCTGCATCGGAACGAACGGGTTAAAAACTGGCAACCAGACACACTACCGATTGGTAGTTCACACCCATAAGAAGAAAAAGGCAATGACGCTGATGGGTAGCTGGAGCGTTAAGGAACTGAAATATGTGGCCGCGATAATCTACGAAGGACTAGAAATGGTCCCAACCACAATCAGCCAAGGAGATTCACAGCAGGTGGTAGCTCGTCACCGCGTTGATAGCGCAGCAACTCGCAACCGCCTCTCAGAAACCGCCTCTTCTTCAGACAGCCCACTACGCTCCCATCGCATCTTCGAAGGAGCCCTCTTGGGCTGGGAAGCAGAGGTGATCCTGGACGTACTTGATCCCATCGGCGCTAGTAGCGTCACCGTCTCGGTAGTTACTCTCCGCTTCAACAACCAACGGTGCTGAATCGACGCCCATCGTCTCACAATAACGTTTGGCGTAGCCAACTTTCATCATCAATTCCACGTAGCGCGTCATGTTCAAGTCACCGGTTGCGAGGTCGGTGAACTGCATCGCACGGTGATGCCAGTCGCCCTCCATTTTACGAAGGGGAACGCCTTGGTGAATCGTGAAGTTCTTCACGTGGCAACCGTAGATGCGTGAGCCAACTTTGTTGAAACGTGTTTCCCAGTCCTCGCCCTCCCAACAGTGCGAAGGATCAGCATTGACGCCCAAACATTTGTCGCCATCACAAATATCGACCAACATATTAAACTCATCGGCACACATCGCTCCGGTGCCCGGATGGATCTCGTGTGCCAGAATCATGCCCAATGAATTCGCGTGAGCACGAATCTTAGCTGTTTTCTCAACGAAGCGATCCTTGCCTTCTTTGATCAAATCAAAATCGCCTCCTGCCCAAAATCCCCATGGGTAGCCGGTTGCCAATTCCCAACCAAACGCGACCCCCCAGAACATTGGAAGAATTTTGACATTCATCTCCGCCATTAAATCCATCAGCCGCAAGATGTAGTCTTCGTAAAAAGCTTCCAACTCGGACGGTGATTTTGACTGGTTTGGGCCATGGATAAACGGATGTCCACTCTTGGTTCCCGTCCACGCACTAGTGTGCACCCAGAACGGGCAGTGAGCTGAAATGCCGTCCATCTTCAAACCGTTTTTTTCAAACGCTGACTTGATCTCGTCAGCCGATTTGAACTTCGTTCCATCGTCCGAAGCCTCCAGCATGTAATTGGATGGCTGAGCCCCACCAGCCCCCGATGCCTTGGCAAATTCTAGAAAGTTATCCAGACCTTTGGGACCATGCTGAGCACCTTCGATACTTGAATGAAAAATTGAGTTTGCCATGCCGGATACCAAGATTTAGTGATTTCAATGAACTGATAATGAGAACAATTATCTTGATCGGTTTCCGCTCAACTTGCAAGCTTTCTCGGCCGCTGCGATATCGATTGCTTCGAAAAAACCGGAGTAAATCGATGGACAGCTTTACTGGATCACAAAGATTCGTGGCGGGAAGCAAAACACGGGAATCGCCAACGACGCGAGACCGATCGTCCAACGGAACCGACCGATCGGAACATTGTCGTCGCGCGTGGGAGGGTGCTCGGTTCCGATCAACAGTAGCAGCACCACCATCAGAATCATCATCAGCGTTTGGTAGTACACCATAAATGCGATGGCGAACAACATCGTCGCTTTGGCAATCCAATGGGCTGCTTTGCCGAAGAGCGTATAGGTCACGTGTCCGCCATCCAATTGGCCAATCGGCATCATGTTGAGCCCTGTGATCAACATGCCAACCCAACCGGCAACAAACATCGGATTCAGCTGGCTGAGCCAAACGACGTCGCCGGTTTCATATCCGGGAACTTCTGCCCACTGCGCGAACCAGTCCATCAGCAACGGAAGTCGAAATCCAATCCCACCGAACGGCTGCGTCGTTAGGTCAAGTTGGGCCACGCCAAACCAAGCAATCGGAATAGCAGCAACCAGCCCGGCAATTGGCCCGGCGAGACCTATGTCAAAGATCTGTTTCCGATCAGCCGAATGGCCGTGCATGGCGATGACAGCTCCCATGGTCCCGATTGGATTAATCGGAAGAGGTAAAAAGAATGGATAAGACGCGGGGACACGATAGATCAACGTCGCCACAAAATGTCCCATCTCATGCAACCAGATGATCAATATCACAAAGAACATGTACGCCAGCCCAGTATCCCAATTGGCCAACATCAGGATGCGGATGTCAAAAAAGTCCCACTTACCTACATCAAAAGGGTTGCTCCCAAAAGCAGTTGCCAGCGGCGCAATTGGACTCCACTTTGAAGCGCCAACAAAAAAGGTCGACAGACAAGTAGCGAGGAACAACAGTAGAGGCAAAACCGTTTTGCGGCGGTGGCGATTGTAAGTCACCGACGGCGAAGCAGTTTGCAATTCAGGAGGGTAGGGGGGATTGTCAGAATTGGCGCTCATGGGAAGCAAGGATACACCAACTCTGACGTGGAAACCATCGGGCGACCGCGGGAAACGGCCCGAGTTTTCTAACTGGCAAAGGCCTGCCGAAGATAGCGGAGGAACGGATCAAGCAAAAAATGTTAACGTAATATCTTTTTCTTTTTTTTGTAAAGCTCTCAAGTCGATAGTCCAAGCATGGATGCTTTTGCGCAATTTCATGGAGGGATTACTACACACACACCTCAACGAGGAGTAACATCGTGCCTATCGAATTTTTCTCTTTCACCATCGCCCTTGGCTTCGTCACCGTTTGGTTGATGGTAGGTCAGTTTTCCGTCATGAAAAGTTAGCCCATCCATTGGCTCTCCCCAGTAAGGGAAAGCAGCAACAATTTGAAACTTATCGAACGCGAAGGAATTTTCCTTCGCGTTTTTGTATTACCCGTCGGTCATGACACAGAACCCCATACCGCCAACAACGGTAATCTGAAAAACAGGCCGAGTCGAAAGTTTTTCCAAGTCGGGATTTTTTTCAGCAATCTATACAACCGCCGGGCGAAGCGACAAAACAAGATAAGCTAATTACCTATCCTGCAACCTTGGGGGAACAGGAGTGTCTACTCTAGGACGAGGTCTCGGGATAGGTTCTAGGTTCGTCCGTACGTCACTATGAATTCTTTTCGATCGCGTCTATTGCGCGCTGCGGTCCAAAGCTGACGGAATCGGGTACCGTGATTCCACCAGAAACAATCGCTTGCAGTGTTTCCTGCAAGTCCCAATTAAGCGGAACAACATCTTCCTCAGACACCATCAACATGTAACCAGACGTCGGGACCGGGGTGGTGGGAACATAGATACACAGAATTGTTTTGTTGGTCGCCGTATCCACACACTCGTTGGTAACAAACGCAGGCGCTTTCATTCCGGGATGGGGAAATTCGACCAGCACGACCCTTTTGAAATCCTTGACTCCCTGCGATCCTGAAACCGAGTTGAATACGTTGCTGACCGCCGAGTAGATAGTTTTGATGCCCGGCACTTTCAGCAACACCCAGTCAAAAACTTGGTGCAAGCGTGATTGCGCAAACATGCCCGCGACAAACAGAATCGCCAACAGCGCAGCGACGGCCAGCATAGAAAAAAATGCGTCCAGAAAATAGCCGCTTTTGTCGTTCATCGACGCGTTGATCGCGTTGGCGGCGTCGGGCGAGACGTATGTGTTCTTTAAATATGTGGCGATCGGCCCTAACGCATAGTGGTACAGCACATTGTACAGCCATCCAATCACAGCAAACGTGATAAACACAGGGAGCACCACAAACACGCCAGCGATAATTCGGTTGCGAATGTGACGGAAGTTTTCGCCGATGGACCCCTTCACGGCTTTGACTGCCGCCTCGACTTCGGTATCAAGCGTCGCGTTTTCGGTCATGCTGTGTCTGGCTCAGAAGTGTGAAAATTTGCTTAAGGAACTTTTTTCGGTATCAGTGAACGTCTTACGGCATCAGTGAACGTTTTACGTCGCGAAGTCAATCAGGTCTTTAATCTCATCGGCGCAAACGTTTTCCGCCATCGCATATCCGTGGGTCGATAGCGAAAATTCTTTTTGCTGGTGGTGAATCACCAACCCCAGTCGGCACAATTGGGCAAAAGCCTCAATAAAACGCACCGTCTGACGCGGTTGATCCTTGCGCCGAAAAACCAGAAAAACTCCCGGCTCCGTCTCGACACAAACAGCCAAAAAACGCTCCGTGGAATCAAAAGAGTCCTTCGTTGCACGGAATTCAAACGTACCCCGATCCCGCGCCACCAGCAACAGCATCTTGGCCTCGGAAGTCAACTTCTCAAGTACGTCGTTGGCATCAAAACTACCTTCTGCAATCGCTTTAGCACTCAACATCGCCAACGCCGAGATAACAGGGTAGCCTTCGTTCATCACCTTTAACAAGGCTGCTGAATCCTGATCATCGCCGCCAAAATTCCGTGCCAACATCGTTAACCTTTCAGAGAGGAAGACCTATAAGTCTAAGGCTGTATTAAACGCCAATTCCCCATTTCTGGCAACAAAGGGTACCCCCGCCGATGCAGCCAATTAATTAGCTGCCTACCGCCAGCAGACGTCAACTAACGCCACCCAACGTCTCGAAATCTCCTTTACCCTTTTGCAGTCGCCAGCTTTCTTGCAAGGTCTTTGCAGGCTTCTGCCCAGCGCGGAAACTGAAATTCAAATCCAGCGGCCGACAGCTTTCCGGGCACCACCCGACGACTCTTGAGCAACAATTCCGTTTCGGTCTTCATCAAACGAGCGCCAATCTCCAACATCCAGCGCGATGCTGGTAAACCGAAGCTTACCCCGTTCGCATCGCGGAGCCCCTTCATGAAATCCGAATTGGGCAATGGGTTCGGCGAGGCAACATTCACAGGCCCTTCCAACGTCTTATCAGTGATCAGGCGATCGATTGCAGCAACAAAATCATTCTCATGAATCCAAGAAACGAACTGCCGTCCATCTCCATTTCGTCCTCCAAGGAATTTCTTGACCAATCCCGTCAACACATCGAACACGCCATTGGCGTCGGGGCTCATCACCATCGCTGTTCGCATTAGGACCTGCCGCGTCGTTGGTAGATTGAACTCCGTCGCAGCGGCCTCCCATGCTTTGGCCACGTCGATACTGAACTTCCAAGTATCCTCTAAGTCCGGTTCTTCACCGCCAATAACACCAGACGCTTCATCGTTAGCCGCATCGTAGCGATGGGAATAGATCGTCGCAGTGCTGGACTGCAACCAAACGGACGGCGGACTCTGACACTGCGTAATGGCTTGCCCAACGGCGCGAGCCGAATCTACTCGTGATTCCATGATCAGTCGACGATTCTTCTGATGGTAGCGACAATTGACCGATCTCCCAGCCAAATTAATCACGACATCAGATCCTTCAATCTCGTCCCGCCACTGGGCCTCAACACGCTTCCCATCCCAAGCAACCATTCGAACACGAGAATCAGAAAAGGGACTAACTTCCTCCCCCATATTCAACACCTTTCTCGGCGCCGTTTGCCGTGACAGTATCACGACTTGATGGTTGGCTCTCAAAAAATGCCGGGCCAAAACAAGCCCCAACTGGCCGCTGCCGCCGGGAAGAATAATCTTCATTGGTTACTTACTCGTCTGCGAGTCAATGGTTTGAATTGCGCCGAGGTCGGTTTTCGTCTCCCCTGACACTTTCCGCCCCAACAGATCGACGTATTCGTGCCCGCCATCCCATGTGACGCCCCGGTTATTACCATTAACCGCACGAAAATCATATTTTCCACGAACCATCGAAACAAATTTCGGATCTTCAAAAATTGCGCCTGAGTCAATGTTAGCATCGTTCCTCAACGCGGCTTTCCCTTGGCCTTTGATGCAGTGCAGCAAATTGTTGTACCAAAGATTATCACCCGAGTTTCTGGTCTCGTTAATTTCACTTGCCGCATAACAAGATCCCGTTGGAGACTGACGCACCGCCAACGATTGCATAACACAATTGCATACTTCGCAGTCTTTGGCATTCTGCAGGCTGATCTGTCCCAGATTGGAATACTGCCCGTTGTACCGTGTGCGCTGCCGGTTGCCGACGCACGTGTTGTTCTTAATTTTCACGCCGACGGCTTCAAAGCATTGAATACCGCTGCCACCATTGAAGTAACACAAGTTCCCCTCAATCAAACATGGACGGTTGTACGGCAACCGCGGATTCTCTAAACCAATCGCCGTGTCGATGCGAATGTTCTCTAAGTTGTACTTGTTCAGATATTGAGTCTGCGTGTACTTGGTGTCATCGACAATGATGCCATTGCCGTCGGTCAGATTCCCTTCTGCCGTGGGGCGTTCATTTCGATTACTGTGACAGACGTTTCGAGTAACCAGCACGCCCCAAAATCGATCGCGCGGATTGGTTCGATAGTTGATCGGTTGATAAACAGAAATCCCACTGTGTTGGTCGGTATTGCGGGTTCCGTTGTCGTGGACCAGATTCTGTGTGACTAGAATCATGTCCGACTGGTTAAAATTGATCCCGCCACCACCACAGTACGCGACTTCATTATCGACGATTTCAACATTGTGAGAATCAGAGATCTCGATACCCGGTCGATCGTTGTTTCCCCGCGCCCCCTTGATGACAAGCCCCTCGATTCGCAAAAACGAACCTCTAAACTCAAGGTTCCCGCGAATCATCACTTGCCTGCGATTGGCGGCCTTGATTTGAGTAGCCTTGTCTTCCCAGCCATCGAGACGTTTGAATTCGCCGTCAGGTCGAAGTCCACCAATTTCGACTCCGTCGGGGAGAGTGTACTCGCCATCAAGTATGGTCAATGTGTCGCCCGCTTTCAGGTTTTCTAACGCCGATTTCAGCTTAAACCCGGTAGCCACGGCATTGCCGGCGATGGGCCCAACAACCACCTCT
>CALKXO010000040.1 GCA_938003615.1 uncultured Pirellulaceae bacterium
GTTCCACCCCGCAAGTGAGCGCGGTCTTCGTCTCCATCGTCGTACGGCATCCCCCATACCTTGGCCGCTCCCCAATCGATCAAGTTCACTTCGCCAAACATCCCAATGATTACGTTTTCTGGCTTGATATCGCGATGAATGATGCCGCGCATGTGAGCGTAATGAATCGCCTCACCGACTTGGGTGAAAATCGCCAACAGCCGGTTGAGTGTGAAATGAGATTCCGCTTCCTTCTCCCGCCGCGCCAGCGCACAGATAATCTCGAAGAGGGTATGCCCTACGATATTTTTCATCGCAAAGTAGAAGTCGCCTCGGTCATCAATGCCCAACTCGTAGAGCGGCACCGTCGCGGGATGCTGCAACTGCGCTGTGATCTTCGCCTCGCGCACCAAGCGTCCCAATTCAATCTTGTCGTCGCGAAATTCAGGTCGCAACCGTTTTAGAACAACATCCCGTCCGAGATTCGTATCGCGGCAAAGCGTCAGGACTGCCTTTCCGCCGGAGTTCAGGTCTCGAAAGTGCGCATATTTTTCGAAGCTATTGGAAATCGAATCCGGAGTCGGCGCCTCGACGTCGGCAACGAACATCATCGATAGCCTGTCTTCTTTCATCCCAGCCCTCGTTCGTCAGAATTTGCATCGAATCATTCCCAGCGTCCGGACCGCCAAAGAGGGGGTGGGGGTAGAGAACATAACGTGATGGGCTTCACCAGAATTCGCTTCATCGCAGGAATTCGCTTCATCGCAGGAATTCCCGTTACCCACGGAATTCTGGCGAATCCCACTGCGACAGATAAATTCTATCTACCGCTCACTTAAACTACCAATCAATCGATGCAAATACTAGCTTGGTGACAGCGGCGGCTTCCGCATTGAAACATCAAGTTCGGGATACATGTCGGCACTGACGTCATCGCTCGAAGCCCCGCCAGGACGAAGCTCGTCGAAGATTCGTTCCACTCTTTTCCACTTTGGCCAGTCAGCACGCAACAAACGCATCCCAAAATCAATCCGCCCCTCCTCAATCCAACGATTGAGAATGTCTCGCTCAACAGGTCCGTACTCGCTTTTGTCCAACGTCCGCAAAACCCAACAGTTAAATGGTTTTTCCACTTTCCAGTCTTTGTTTGAGGTCGTTAGTATGACAGGCGACCGAACCACAGGTGGGCGCACAGGCTTCTTTTTCGATTCAGGTTTTTCCAAAAACGGTGGCAACTCACTCTCGGGATTGGCCAACCAGTAAATCGCGACCTGCGCCGGAACATTGCTAGGATCAAGTTTGAAAACCGTCTGAAAATCTTTGTTCGCGAGTTCAAGTTGTTCGACCTGCACTCGAGCAATCCCACGCGCGTACTTGGCTGCCGCGACAAACTTATCGTCGTGCTTCATTAAACGCGCTACGGCTGTGAAATCGACGATGGCTTGCGGGAAACGACCGGCCCCGTAGAAAATTTTCCCTCGGGCAAACAACAACTCGCACAGATCTCTGGGCTTGGGAAACCGGTGAAACGCCTTGGTCAACCAGATTAACGCGTATTCATGCTCTCCCAACATCGTTAGGCAACCGGCACGCCCAGACCACGCCTTGGCCAGCAGTTGGTTCCGCGTGAGCGCCAATTCGTAATCCATGATCGCGGATTTCGGTTTGTCGGCCCGCGCGTAAGCGTTTGCGCGACTAAGTAGCAAATCGACTTGGGACGGATCGAGCTCCATCGCCCGTGTGTAATCATTGACCGCATCGAGCCAGTTTTTTAGGGCGACTTGAGCATCGCCGCGTGCGCGAAAGCTGGACGCGTCGGTCGAATCGAGCAGCGTTGCCCGATTGAGGCATCGGACCACTTGGTCAGACTGCCCCAGATTGGCAAAAATCTCCGCTAGTAATTTGTGATCCTGAGGATGCACCGCGCTGATGCGGATCGCCTTTTGCACGTCGCGTCTGGCTTTTTCGTGATCGCCACGTGCGTAGCGCGATTGCGCCCGACAAAATCGAGCCCAGTGATTCCTGCGATCAAGCCGGATCGCTTTTCCAAAATCATCCTGCGCCGAGACGTGGTCTCCTGTAAATGCATAAACCTGCCCGCGTCTAACCAGTAAGTCCGCATCATTGGGCTCGCGGTCCAACGCCGTCGTTAGATCTTCGATCGCCGAGGCGTACATGTGTAAAAACTGATTGGCAACCGCGCGGTCGCGATAGACGCGACGGCCGTCATTGCCATGCTGAATCTGTTTGTTGAAATGTTTAACGGCTTTTTTGGCAATGCGTTGCCCCAACTGTCGGTACTGCGATGCGGCTTCAGGCCGGATGGCCATCGCTTGGGCAAGACTATCGTTAGCATCGGACCAGCGTTCCAAACGCGAGCTGGCAGCAGCTTTCCAGACCCACGCGCCCGCATGATTGGGACGCAGGCCACTGGAGCGACTGAAATCTTTGACGGCCAGCTCGAATTTAGACATCTCGTAATAGACGGCTCCGCGCAAGTACCAGTAACTGGCTTTCGATTCACTGTCGGCAGCAATTTTCACAGCGCGACTGTAAGCATTGATCGACCGCGAAAAATCACACAGCTTCAAATAGATCTGTGCCTGAACCACGAATGCTTCGGGACGTCGGCTGTCTATTGCGATCGCCTTTTCACATTCGGAAATGGCTAAATCCAGTCGATCTTTAACTAGAAAGATCTTGCTCAACCCTAAATAAGCCTCGAAACTGGTTTGATTGTCCTTCGTGACTTTTTCAAATTCTATCGACGCCCGATCAATCTGATGGGTAATTAGAAAAACCTGCGCCAGTTCAGCACGTGCAAAAGAATCTGCGGAATTCAAACGCAAATAGGCCTGAAGATCGTCGATCGCTAGCGGGTAGTTCCGGACTTTTGCATAACACTTGCCTCGCAACAAAAGCGCCCGTTGATAGGTTGGGTTGTCTTTCAACACGGCCGTTAGCTGAGTCACTGCTGCCATGTAATCGGCCAGCTCAAAACGTAGCTGGCAGCACTCCACGATCTTTTCGGGATCTTCGGCGGCACGCTTTGTCAGACGCCTCAGATCACGGTTGGCCCGATCAGGTTTTCCCATGTTGTGATAGAGCCGCGCGCGAATGGTCAACGCCTCACGCTGGCAATCACGGGAGGCAGATTTCGCCGCCCCCAGAGAACACAACCGAATCGCTTCAGCTGATAGGTCGTCCAGTTCTCCGCTATCTCGTTGTAGCTTTCTTCGTCGCAAAGAACGACGCAGGCGCGACAGTAGCCGACTATCTTTGAGCAAAAGCTTCGCCATCCCCGTCGAAGCCCACGCGTGGAGCGGATCTATCTCAAGGGATTCGCGAAAATCCTGCCGCGCCTTTTCGGACTTCCCCGTCCTCAGAAAGACCCAGCCGCGTTCAAAAAACAGATCCGCCGATTGCTTCTCTGCTTCGATCAATTTTCGAAAGTAGTCGGTTGCCGTTTCCGCGTAGGAATCAGTCAGCTCGACAAACGCGTCCCGATCATCCCCAGCCACGATGCAAGCACTGTCCAGATCATCAAAAGCCTCTTTCCATTTGTGCTGTTCACCCCGCGCCGCAGCGCGCCAAGCGTAGGTCTGCGCATCTTGGCAGTTAAGACTGATCGCTTCGGCGCAATCGTCCTCGGCTCGTTTGAAGTCGTTGTTCTTCAGATGGCAATAACCACGCAACGAATAACACTCGCCGAGTCGATTCACCGGTGCAAGGGCAATGCTACGGTTTAGCTCTTTGAGTGCAAACGCAAACTCACCGTCATCCAGAAATGACATCGCTCGCTGAAACATTGTGTCCAACGAAAGTGGGGCACGATTTTTTGACTTGCCTCCCGTTTCCTTCAAGGCTCTAGAGCTCGGATTTGCCGACGAAGGTTGCTGGTCAATGACACTCCACCCACAGTCATCACAGGAGACCGCAAAGTCTTCAAGCTTCTGGTTGCACTCAGGGCAGAGGTTGAGCATGGTCAATCTTCCTTTACTGCCCCAACCGCGATAGCATCTCGAGGAACCTAAATTTCCCAAACGCCGGGTTGAGGTTGGATTGAGGTAAATGAGTGGCGGGGACTCAGCCGTTAATTATCAACAAAATTGCCGTTAACGTCAAATAAATTAACCACATTCGCCGTCCCCAAATGTCCATTATTGCGTGATGATGAAGTAAATAATGCACGAGTTTGACAGTTACGGCGTGTTTGGGTGCCTCTCAATCCGATCAACCCTTTTGAAACGGGGCCAGACAACGTGAACTTAGTCTGCCAAAGTGGCCAATTCTGAATCCCGCCGATTTCAGTGCTACAATCAACTGTCCGTTAAATTGTGGCGATAACCATTATTGCCGCACTCATAATGCTACCCAGAGTCACTACCGATTTCACGCTTCGCCAATCAACACTCCGGGTTCACCCATTTCGGAAGAGGCCGCTATGAAAATTTCTTTCTCAATTTGCATGACACTGACCATCGCGCTGGCTGTCCAGCCCCTGTCTGTCAGCACGACCAGCGCCCAAGATACACGCCGTGAAGACTTGGACCACGAACGACGCCTGCGCGATGATTTCCGCAAAGAACAATGGCGAAAGAACTTTGATGTCGAACCCTATGTTAGAGGGCAAGACAAAAACAAAGACGGCGTGCTGGCCCCAGAAGAAATTGAAGGCAAACGCACAAGACAGTTCTTAGAGAAGATTGGCATCCCAACAGATAAGTCATCAAAGATTGACGACTTGGTCAAGAACTACAATACGCGCATCGCCAATGAGGCTGAAAAGAAAAGGAAAGCGTTTCAAGATCGAATAAGTACACTCGATCCATTCGGCGCGCCGGCGGACAGCGTTGGTGTCGATCAGTTTGGTGTCGAAAAAAGTGACGAAGGACTTCAGACCTTCGACGAGACGGCGAGTGGCATGAAGGCATCGGATTTCGCTCCAGAAGCGTTGAAAGACGCAGACAAACTTCTGGACACCTTTGACCGAGACAAGAATGGCTTCCTAGACGGCGATGAGATTTCGCGATTAAGTTGGAGGTCTCCATCTCCAGAATCCAGCGACTTAAACCGCGACGGCCGGCTGTCAAAAATGGAGTTGGCTAAACGGTTCTCAACACGCCTAGCGACGACCCAAAAAAGGGGCGCCGAAAGCAAAAAAAAGACCACTAACGCCAAAGCGGTATCGCCTGCCACCGGCGAATCTCGGTCGCGGAGCGATGGCTCTAAAGATCGTGAACGCGATAGTCAGTATGGCAGACGAGACTCTTCGCGCGGGTCCAGCGGCAACGCCGTTGCGAAAGCGAAGGCCAATGCAAAAAGTTCGAAAGCCTACGCGAAATATGTCGACAGACTGTACAAGAAGTACGACTCCAACTCGAACGGCACGCTAGATAAGAAGGAACTGGCGGCATCCTCGTTGTTAAGAAAAGTCAGAGACGAAGACGGAGATGGCCTAATCAGCAAACAAGAAGTAATCGCGCTGGTGGCCGGTGGCAAATCCAGAAATCGCAAAGCACTCTCTCCCACTTCAAGCAGCGCGTCGAAAAAGTCGAAGAGGTCGAAGAGGTCGAAGAGCCGTCGAGAATTGCCCGAGGCGCATAGTACCGCCAACGCATCTGCCAGCCAACGATCATCACTGACCGACATTGACGTTGATGCCGATGGTCAAATTCAGATGCACGAATTCTCGGACACATGGACAGCCGAGAAATTGAAAGAGTTTCGCGACAAAGACAAAAACGGTGACGGTCTACTCTCACCCGCCGAATGGCATGGCAAAGCTCGTAACGATAGACGGGACGGTGGACGTTGATGGGTTACGCGTCCAACGACAACGAACGTGGTCTATTTCTCGTGCTGCGGTCACGTGACCTCCCGTTTGCCTACGCGATGCTGCTACTCTTGGCAGCCGTTACCGTTTGCTCGATGGCTTGGTTTTTTCTGTCCAACGACCGTCTGGTCAGCACGCGTCTGTCAGTGCCACAACAAACGTCGGCCAGATTTATGGTGAACATCAATCACGCGCCGTGGCCGGAGATTGCGAACCTGCCTAAGGTTGGACCGTCCTTGGCGAAGGCCATCGTTGAACATCGAGAAATTCATGGCACTTTCGAAAACGCCGAAGCGCTCATCGAAGTCTCTGGCATCGGCCCCAAGAAATTGGCTGCCATCAAGCCATTTCTATTGCCAATCCTCTAAAAGCGATTTTCAAAACGCGATTTTCAAAACGCGATTCTCAAAACGCGATTCTCAAAACGCTGGCCAAACTCTTCTCTGACGAGATTTGGCATTGTCAGATTTTGCAAGCGACATGGCGCGGATTGTCGGACGATCGTGTTTCGGACACCAGTGGCTAGTGCCAAAACGGCTAACAGCTTAATCCGCTTTGGAGCTTTGGAGCTTTGGATTGCTATTCATCCCGTTAGCCGTTTGTGCACTAGCACCGGTTACTCCGCCGCATCTTTTCCTTCTGGACGAGTTAAAGTGATTGCCTTTGGCTAACGCTTTGCTCACCAGCGGATCCTAATCAATACAACGCTCTACCCGCCGAACCCTGCGCTGAATCCTCCTTTATCGCTCGTACCTGCGGAGGTTTTACTACCTCCCAATCCGGCATCCCCGAAAGACGCTGCCGGCTTTGTTGCCGGTCGAACAGGGGGGGGACTCACAGATGGCTTTGGCTTGGCTGTCCCGGCGTTGGAAAACAAACCCGCCGAGGACGCTTTGGAAGCCCCTGAGAATCCCTGCGCCGCTGGTGTCTTCGAACTGAACCCAGACGAACTGGGCGTTATCCTCGACTTTGCATCGGGGTGAACTGCCGGTTGGGAAGAACCGCTTCCACCAAATCCAGATCCACCAAATCCAGATCCACCAAATCCACCGTTAGCGTTTTCTTTGTCACGCGCGGTCGGTGCTGGGGATAGGACTGATGATGAGCCAGTCCCAAACGAAGTGGATGGCTCGCGCTGTGCGCGACGAGTCGTTGGATTGACGCGCGCGGGACCGGATGGTTCTGCTGCAGTCGGACTTGTTGCCGAGTTGGGGCGAAACATTGGTGTCTTGGGTGACGAAAACGAAGCCGTCGCGCTAGAAGAATTAGATGCATTTGAAAAATCAGGCGTCGGTCTTGGGTTTCTAGATTGAGGCCCTCGTGATTGTGGAGTTCTCGTTTGACCAAATCCATTCGACGCAGCCCTAACCGGTGAATTGTCTTGCCTTTGCTGAGGCCTTACCGCACGTCCCGGTTGAGCTGGCTGGTTGCGATTGGAAGACGATGCAGGTTGTAACTGTACGCGTGATCTTTGAGCTTGTCGACTGTCGGTAGCGGCCGAGGAATTTCCAGTCGCAGGCTTTACTAGCATCGCAACGACTTGTTCAACCGGTGCCTGACCATACGGAAGTGCCAACGCGTAATCGGCATAGGCTTTGTTGTATTCAATCGCCGAAGAAACGAAATCTGCTTCCGCTGCTCGCCAAGTTCGTCCGGCGCCCAACAAATGTTCGATCGTCGCTTGGCCCGATTGGTAGTAGCCTTGGACCTGTTGGGCCGTACGCTCCGCCATCAAAACCGTATCCGCACGTGCGACAACCAGATCATGCAAATCGGTCAGCGTTTGGTCGATGCCCTCAAACCGAGCAGGAATAAGTCCGCGCTCTTTGAACGCTTGGTAATTCGTTTTCACCAATGTCACTGTTGGCAGATCCGCTGGTACGATCGAGGAATTAGATCCCAACATCGACTTGAGCTTGGCCTGTGATTTGCCAAGTTGAATACGGTTGAAGGTGACCGCGTTCTCGGCGCTGGATTTTGCCACACCGACGGTTGCCTTGTCAGTGGATTTTGAAACACGCAAAGCATTCACCCAATCCCGATGTTGCTTGGCACTAACGGATTGAGCCCAATCGTAGAACGTTTCCCAATACTGCCCAATTAACTGACTTCGACTGGTTCGCAACTGTCCTTGGTTCAACACGTCTGCCAAACGAAGCGGTACCGAACCGTCGGCGGTTCCTTGTGATTCATTCACCCCGAACTTCGCAATCAATGCTTTGGCGCTACTGCTAGAAGTCTTTTTCGGTTGATTGTTTCCTTGACGGGGTGGGGACGGTTGGCGTCGCTCCGTTTGATTTCTCAGGCTGCTAAGATTTGTTTGACCAGCCATCTGACGCGCTTGTCGAGATTGCTGGGGTTGTCGAGATGGTTGGGGTTGTCGAGATGGTTGTGGCTTGCTTTGGAAGCCCTGAACGGGTGCTGCATAACTCGCCGGCGACACCGAGCGATCAACGATCATTCCATTGCTGAAACCTGTTTCCTGAGACGGGCTGGCACGGCGTTGCGAACGAAGTTGAGCAATCGTCTCGTCGCGTCGCGCTGAAAAGGCTGGGACGTTTGAAAATCCAGTAGATTGACTGGCTGAAAAATTGGCGGGGCGGCGTTGTTCTGTTGAGGCGTTACGCAGATCGTTCGAAGAAACACTTTTCGGTGCTTGCGTTTGGCGCTCTGATTGACTGTTTGAGGGGCGCAATCCGCTTCCATACTCTTTGTTTCCATACTCATCGCGTGCCACCGCATGCGTGCCGAGCGCTTCCGAACCTCTCGAATCTGCGATCCGTTCAACAGACCTGTAAGGCTTCGGCATTGAGCCACTTTGGCGGGGTTCTTCGACGTCGCGCTGAGTAGAGCCTTGCTCAAGAACAGAGCGCTCTTGGTTGGGCACCGCGCTGTCATTTCTGACGAATTGCCCGAAGCAACTCGGTGCCAATGGAGTGATCAGCGCGAGCGTCAAAAGACCTTTTATCGCCGACTGAACCGAAGCCACGTGTGCAATTTCTGTGCGCGCGTTAGAGGGTAGCCAAACCTTCATTTCAAGCATCCTTGCGTTGAATAGTATTAAGTGCCGCCCTTGCTACTTACCCATGCCGAAACCTCATGTTGAACAGGAATGTCCAACCTACCGCGATGTTTGGGGATAGGCGTTTCATGGCGACCAGCAATCCTTGCCAGCCCATCAATTTGTTCCGAATCAGCTTTTGGGTCAATGCTGATTTCCAGCGATGACATCAGATCACATTTTTCAGGGCGGACGGAGATGCCATCGATACCGAGTTCGCGCTTAACACGCTGGCAGATTCAAACCGGGGCCACATTTCCTGCTATAATTTTCACTGGTTCCAATTTCCGCAGACAAATTGCTAGCGGCCCCTGACATGAATTCACTCACCCCATCCCGTCGGAGCTTATCAGCCGCGTTCTTGGCCACCAGCGTGATGCTGTTCTTGGCGACGGTTTCCTGCGGCGTACTCGCGCAACAAGCCACCGGAATACACACTGTCATTGATGATGCGTTCACAGCGACGCATGACGGGTGGAGCGTCGACGAAGTGATTCTCAATGATGATTTGAATGCCGCTTTCTTGAAAAGACGCCGGAAGCAACTGCCTGAAATTGATTCCGTTGAAATCAATTGGCATCTGCTTAACATGCGCAAGGCTGGCAAGCTCAAATTCAAAACCACGCGTTCCGGTGCAAGACCGTCTCAGGAACATACTTCCGTTGCCGAGATGGTGGCGCGATCGTTGATCGATCAACATGGAGTCACCATCGACCGCATCATGGCCGACCCAAATTTGAGATCTCAGTTTGACGACAGAACAATTGCAATGGGTAAGAACCTCGATGCCTACTTGGTTCGCAAAGCAGCTTTTGGCCTTCGTAAGAAACGACGCCTTCGCCCTGAGTTGATCGCACGGATTGCAGACTGGGGACGTACGATCGAAGAATTCCCTTTAAAATCAGTAGCGGAAGATCCGGATGTGATTCCGCATCAGCCCGGCATCTACATCTTTCGCGACATCAGCGGCTATCTTTACATTGGCCAATCGGTCAATTTGCATCAACGGCTCAAAGAGCACCTCGACCAATCGAGTAATTTCTCACTTTCAAAATACCTGTCCGCACAAACGCGCGAAAATGTGACGCTCGAGATCCATGCGTTTCCCGTTGACTCGCGTGCCAGCGAGACGATGGTCAGGCGGGCCTATGAGTCTGAGCTAATTGCCAGTCGCAAACCAAAATTCAACATCCAACCCTAGCAAACACTAAAGTCTGACGATCCCTAACGAAGGTAAACGAAGGAAACTATCAGACTGGCAGCGGCGACGACGAAACAGGTTGCTTTCACGAACCAGATGGAAATAATGAAACCATCGGCACGTCGGGGGGCCGATTCCTCAATTCCATAAGGTTGTCACGATGAAGTTTGCAGTTGCCCATTGGTCACACGCTTTGCTGGTGTCGTATATCCTCGCCGCGATCAGCCTTCAGTCAGTTGGTTCTCAGTGCGCCGTCGGCCAGTTGATCGAACCGATTGTGATCCCGGCCGATGAGAAACAACGTGTCAAGTTCTGGCTGGATCTAGCTTGGAAAAAGAATCTCGACAACCGGACGCAAAGCGTCGAACTGTACGAACTGAGTCCGGTCGACAGTCCAACCGTCTATATTGCGTATGCCGTTAATCGATTTCGCCACAATCGAGTCCGTGAAGCGGGCGACGCCATCGACGCCGCGCTAAGTATCGCGCCTAACAATCTTGACGCGCGTCTAATGTCGATCTGGATCAAGACTGTACGGGACCAATACGATTCGGCGATGACGGAACTTCGTATGTTTGCAAAAACAATTCAAACACGCAATCTTCCACCGGCCCAACTAGGGCAGCTGGACAACACGTACCGCAGACTTGGGAGACTGCTTGGCTATCTTCAGGGCCCCGTCGGCGACCATGTCAATCAAGAAATCCTGCGCGAGGCCATCCGCGAACTTTCCGTTGGGCTGGCTCCTCAACATCAGCAGCTCATTCGCGCGGAAGTGGAAGTTCTCATGGCCGACTACGAAGGACGCTTGGAACATCTTGGAAGAAAAGTGGAACAGTCCGTCAAAGAAAAAGAAGTCACCAAGGACGCCGATCGTAAGCTGATCGATCAAGAAAACACTTTCTTGCAAACTCAGACCAAACAGATTCAAGACAAAAAGGACTTGGTCAGGGATGAAGGCGAACTCAAAATCGAACAGGCCGTTTCAAGACTCCAGCCACTGCAAAGCGAACTGGCTTCGCTGGATGCCGAAATCCAATCAGTCCGTCAT
>CALKXO010000041.1 GCA_938003615.1 uncultured Pirellulaceae bacterium
CGGCGATCGATTCCCATGATCAAACCAGTGTTCTGCGTGGCGCGGCAGCACCCAGCCCAGCAACAACCAACAGACGCCTATCACACAAAGGCTGCGTGTGGAAACGCGCGTCGTCGGACACAGCCCCAGCACAACCCAACCAACATAAAAGGTAATCACCGCCCACAAGTGTGGACCTGATGTCCAAAAATGGCCCCCGGAAAAACTACCTGCAACTCCAACGACTCCTTCTAACGCGGCTAGGCTGGCTGTCCCAATCACAACCGCGACACGCGTCAGCCACGGCAGCAAGTCTCCGAAAACAAAAATTGCCAATCCGGAGTATAGCGCCAGCGAAATGGGCAGCATCACCACCGGATTGACGATCAGTCCAATCGGCGACAGAACGTGAAAATGGAACGCCACCAGCGGAATGGAGATCAGCCAAACCAATGCGCTAACGACAAAGGCCGCGCGAAAGCCTCTTTTGATTGACATCCACCATTTTTGCCAACCCGCACGCGTCGCCAAAACGACTTGCTCCAATGGATCGGTATCCGAAGCAAAGATCCAATCTTTACCAAACGTAATCGCGGCGACGGCAAGGAACGACAATTGTGCACCTAACGAGAACAGGTCGGTAGGATTGAGCATCAGGACCATCATCGCGGCCAACGCAAGAATATTGAACGCTTGGCCGGTTCTCCCCGAGAGTCGAGCCAGACAAAACAGCACAATGAAAATTGACGCTCTAATGACCGGCGGACGAAACTCGACCAGCCACGCGTAAAACACAACAAATGCAATCGTCAGCAGCAAGCACTTTGTTCGTCCCAACCATCCCGTTTTAAACAAGACATACATCACCCCCGCAAGAATCCCGACGTGTAGTCCTGAAATCGCCAATAGGTGCACCGTGCCGGTTTTAAAAAAATTTTCCCGACGATCAACATCAACTTGCTCGCGGTTACCCAGCAAAATGGCCGACGTCAAACTAGCTTGCTCCGGCGGAAGATACTGCCACGCCAGCCTATCAAGCCTTGTCCGCAGATCAGAAATAAAACGATGTCCACCGGGCTTCAGCAAAGTGATCGATTGCTCATTGAAGCAATGCAACGATGCAATGATACGTTGGCGCCGGTAGTGTCTCGAAAAATCGTATTGGCCGGGATTGGACGGACCTGCAATGCGTACCATTGTACCGAAAACTTCTATTTGATCGCCGGCGTTCAACGCTGGTTCAGTCACCGGCATCCGCAACCAAGCCACCCCGCTGGTCTGCGCCCATCGACCACCATCACGGATCTCATCGCACCTCACCAAAGCGCGACACCGTTTGTCCTCAGAAGACGAAAACGAACCGGAGCCCTCAGGCATGGCGGCGATTTGACGAGGCTCACTAACGAGCGTGGTTTTGAGCGCGACTGGCATTGGTTCAAAGGAGGCCAGAAATCCAATCTCGTCCTCTGGAAACCAATTCCAATAAACATGATGCCGCAACGCGCCAACTGTAGCAAAGCCGAGCATAATGACGCCTACCATCCATCCAATGTCGCGATCGTTGGCGAAATCCCCTCTCTTCGCCGCATTGACCTTCAGAACAGTCGACAGGATGACGGCAGCAACCAGCGCAGCTAAATAGCCAAACCAGCTGAAACTGCAGAAGCGATCCGCGGCGATGCCGCAAGCGAAGGCAAGCACGACCAGTAAACCCGGCGTGTAAACAGGCGCAGTCAGATTGGGACTTTGCTCGCGAACCATTCCAAAATTGTAGCCGAACGGAACAACCGTTTGGGGTTCGATTGCTGCACTCAGACATCCACAGTAGAACCGCCGGAGGAACACAGGGATTTCCGTGTGCCGTGGTCGCGTGCAAAGCGTAATTGCAAACGCGTGAACACCGCAGCTTTATTCATTTGCTCGCGCTTTTGGATTGAACTGTCAAAGTCCGCGCGTAAAAAAAGTCATAGCATGTCGCTCCATCGTCATGCTATGACTTTAACCTGATGTGAGACCATCCATGTCTCACCCTCCCGGCGTGGAATTACATGTTTTATCGTCCGGTCAAATCCATGACCGTGAGTAATTCAGAAAAAATTCTACTGCCATCGGCACAAACGGTAGCACCAGAAAACCCATTTCACGGTTGTATCAACTGCGCAATTATTCCCTGCCAAAAGTGGAATAACTGGGTCATTTTGACTGACAGCACCTTTCGGAGCCAGTCGCCAACTTGCGTTTAAATGGTGTTCTTGTTTCAATATCCGAGTACGGATTTCCGTATTTTGCACTCCGGGCAGGGACGCTTCATGGCAACTTTAATTAAACAGCAACCCGGCCAATTCGAAGGTTTCGGTGACTCGATTATTGCCAAGGTCGCTCGTCAAACCACCAGCGGCCAGCCTATTCCCAAAGAGCGTATGGATGCTCGGTCGATGCTGCACGACCATTGCCCGCTGACGCCGGGCGTTTACGGTTGGCTCGATCGGAACAACCAACTGTGCTACGTCGGTAAATCAAAGTCACTCCGCAAACGGCTGCTGTCCTATTTTGCCAAGACGCCATCGGACCCGAAAATGGGGCGTATTCAAAGGCACAGTCACCGCATTGTCTGGGAGCCTGTTTCGCACGAGCTACTGGCGCTGATCCGTGAACAAGAATTGATTTACCGTTGGCGACCGGATTTTAATAAACAGGGCCAGCCCACGCGCAGGCAACCGGCCTACGTCGGCATCGGGGGAGATGGCGCCCCCAAGGCAAGCTTCGCGCGGCGGGTGACGAAAAAACTGGATTTCATTGTTGGACCAATCGCCGGAACCAGCCGGCTGCGTTTTGCTGTCGAATGCTTGAACCAAGTCTTTCACCTCCGTGACTGCCCAGACCGCACACGCTTTCAATACAACGATCAAAGTCAACTCTTTGGAGAGACCGATTCCGCCAAGTGTATCCGCTATGAACTGGGGACGTGTCCCGGCCCGTGCGCTAGTTTGTGCTCCAAACGCGATTACCAAGACAACGTGGACGCGCTGATGCGTTTCTTGAATTTGGAAGACATCAGTGTTCTTGACCAGTTGTCGAATCGGATGAAGGCCGCTGGAGCAAACCAGCAATATGAACGCGCTACCATTTTGCGAGACCAGCTAAAGCAATTGTCGTGGTTGGTGCGACGACTGACCGCGCTTGCCCAATCACGCGCGAAGTTAAACGGCGTTCTTTCCATGGACAGCTTCGGCCGGCGGAAATTGTGGTTGATATTGCGAGGCGGGAGGTTGGTGGGGTCGGCGGCTGAACCAAAATCAGCCAAACGAGCGGAGATGGCGCTGAAGAAACTCACCGCAATCGCGACTCAGACAGACACGCCGGCAACCAATCTAATGGAGATGAATTTTCAGCTGATGATCATGTCTGCCTTCCGCAAGGACGCGCAAATGCGGAAGCGTCTGCTGCCATTTGACGAAGCCTTCGAAGTATGCCAGTCGCTGATGAGAAAACAAGTCGCATAAAAAGGGCGGCTCTAGTGGTTGGTCAACGGAAAGAATTGGGATCGCGCGTGGCCGTTTGGACGTTTGGACACTAGCCTAGTGGCACTCACTTTAGATATCAGAGTGACCGTCACCCGTCCAACGAAACCGTGGCTATTGCCCAAA
>CALKXO010000042.1 GCA_938003615.1 uncultured Pirellulaceae bacterium
CTATGAGGTGATCGAGCTGGGGCAGTTTTGTCCAAAACAAACTCCGTGTGATGAATTGATTGCCGGGCAAGTGGGATACCTAGTATGTAATATCAAATCCTTGGACGAAGTAAACATTGGCGATACCGTCAGTGGCGTTGGAAAACACGCAGCGGAAGCACTGCCGGGATATCGTGAACCAAAGCGTATGGTTTACTGTGGACTGTATCCGTCAGACGGGCAGGACTTTACAGAGCTGCGGGACGCGTTGGGAAAACTGGCGATCAACGATCCTAGTTTTGAATTCACGGCCGAATCCAGTGATGCGTTAGGGTTTGGTTTCCGTTGTGGATTTTTGGGAATGCTGCATATGGAAGTCGTCCAACAACGATTGGAGCAAGAATCGGATGTCGATTTAGTTCAGACAGCTCCCAATGTGACCTATGAAATTCTAACCAAACGGGGTGAAACCATTCATGTTCACCGTCCTCAAGAAGTTCCTGATCCGGGTGAGATCGAGGAATTCCGGCAACCGATCGTGCGAGTGAATTTGATTCAGCCCGAGGAATATGTCGGTCAAGTCATGAAGCTCTGTCAGGAACGACGTGGGATCCAACAGAGCAGCGAGTATTTGTCAGCGTCACGGATCATGATCACCTATGACTTGCCGTTGGCCGAAGTGATCTACGATATGCACGATCGGCTGAAAAGTATCACACGTGGCTATGGCACGATGGACTACGATTTGATTGGCTATTTTCCGGCAGATCTGGCGCGACTTGATATTTTAGTCAACGGTAAGAAAGTCGACGCGCTAAGCGTGATTTGCCATAGGGCGGATGCAGATCGGCGGGGCAGGGCAGTGTGCAAGACTTTAAAAACCGAGATCGACCGACACATGTTCGAGGTCGCAGTTCAGGCGGCGATCGGCTCTCGCATTATCGCGCGCGAAACGGTCAAAGCACTTCGCAAAAACGTGACAGCCAAATGTTATGGTGGTGACATTTCGCGGAAGCGGAAATTGTGGGCCAAGCAGAAAGAGGGCAAGAAACGCATGAAGTCGGTCGGCAGTGTCGATATTCCTCAGCGCGCTTTCATGGCCATCCTGAGTACTGGTGAAGAAAAACGGAAGTAAGCGCATGTCGATTGAACACGAGTTTATCGACTGGGTCAAGCATCTCTGCGATCCCGTTTCGCCCAAGCGCGTATTGCTTGGGATTGGTGACGATGCGGCGGTAGTAGACCATGGCGACCACTTGACCGTCATCTCGACAGACTTGCTCGCCGATCAGGTTCATTTCATTTTGGGAGAAACGCCCAACCATTTGATCGGCCGCAAAGCGCTCGCGGTAAATCTTAGCGATCTGGCGGCGATGGCTGCGGAACCTGTCAGCGCTGTCGTCAGCCTGCTTTTGCCGCGTTCGATGGAGTTAGAACAAGCTCAGGAGATCTTCGTTGGGCTGAAGGAACTGGCGGACCAGTTCTCCGTCGCGATCGTCGGCGGAGACACGAACTGTCACGACGGACCTTTAGTGATCAATTGCGCAGTGACGGGAGTTGTGCCTCAGGATCGTGATGTTGCCAACACGTGGAATATGTCGGCCGCGAAACCGGGGGACGTCGTGCTGGTGTCTGGATATTTTGGCAACAGCATTGCGGCCCGCCATTTGACGTTTGAGCCCAGAATAGAGCTTGCTCGCTATCTTGCGAAGAATTACGCGATCCATGCGGCAACTGACATTACAGATTCGTTGGCGATCGACTTGGCTGCCGTGGCAAAGAAATCCGGGTGCGGAGTGAAAGTTATTCTTGCCGACATTCCACTTTCGGAGTCGGCCAAGACGTTGGAGAAGAGCCGCGCTGGTGCAACGGCGACAATTGGTGTCGATAAAGAGCTACAGATCCCGGCCAGCGTTGCCAGCGCTCTGTTTGATGGTGAAGATTTTGAGCTTGCGGTGGCTGTTGATCCGAGGGTGGCGGAAAAGATTCTTGCTGACGAGCAGTTGCCTTGTTTACTAACCTGTATCGGCGCGGTCACTTCGTCGCCGGTATTTGAAGTGGTCGATGCTGATGAGCAGGTGGTTGAAATTTTTCCACGTGGTTATGAACACTAGATTGAGGAAGCGACGTTGAGTCATTTATCTTGTATTGTAGAAAGCGGAAGCTTGTCGGACACCGCCGATCTTGGTCAGCGTATAGGCGAAGCGCTCCAGCCGGGAACTTTGATCGGCTTGGTCGGGACATTGGGGACTGGGAAGACGAATCTGACGCAGAGCATCGGTCGCGCAATTGGGATCGCGGACGGTTATGTTGTCAGCCCAACGTTTACGATTTGTGTTCCGCATCAGGGGCGATTGTTGCTGCTGCACCTGGATGCGTATCGCATCAATCAGCCAGAAGAGGTTGACGAATTGGCGCTCGATGAGCAATTGGAGGACGGTGCTGTGGTCATTGTCGAGTGGTCGGATCGAATCGAACAGTATCTGCGACCGCTCGATTTGAGAATTGACATCACAGCGCCGACCGAACATACACGGGAATTGAAATTCACCAGTCAGTCCGCCAAGGGCGACGCGATTGTAGCAGCAGTAAGTTCTGCGCCTTAGACTAGCGTCTTAGTTCAACGGCTTAGATTAGCGGTTTAGTTCGGAGCCAACGATCAGTCACGCACGCAGTACAACCGATCGGCACTACGTAGTAGCAGTGATTCTCCCGCAACTGACGGTGTCGACCAGAACAAGCCCTTCAGTTTGTTTCAGTAATTCGTACTTGGGACCTGTCAGGATGACGAACGTCTGTCCGTCCTCATCCAAAATAAACAGCTGGCTTTTGTCTACGGCCCTTGGTACAGTTGAAGGAGTGAATTTCACAGAAATCCAGCATCGCTTGGTGAGATGGATATACGTCTTTCACGAGGGATTCGTCATAAAGTTGGGTGGATTTCGCAACAGTTTAAGATTGTGGGTCTATTAAAATTTGCGGATTTTCAGGAAGGTTGTATACTTATTCTCAGCCATTTTTGGAAACAATTAGCCACTTGTGCAGGGACCCGCTGAATAACAGTGGGGGAATAGGTTCAAACTATGTCGTGCTGTCGAACATCAAAAGATAGACAAGGTTTCACCTTGGTGGAACTTCTGGTAGTCATCGCCATCATAGGTATCTTGATTGGGATGCTCCTGCCGGCAGTTCAGCAGGTGCGTGAGACGGCCAGAAGGACCCAGTGTTTGAATCGTTTGCGTCAAATTGGTTTGGCGACCGTGATGTTTCATGACACGCAAGAAGCTTTTCCGCCTGCACGCCTTTACCCAAAAAAGAATGCGGTAGCTCCGTATGATCTGGGAGCCGACCAACCGACATGGTTGGTTCGAATCTTACCGTTTCTTGAGCAACAAGCTTTCTACGACCAGTGGGATTTATCTGCCGGGTATACCGATCAGTTGGAAGAGGTCGTTTCGCGGCCAATGCAATCTTTCGTCTGTCCTTCACGCCGCTCAATCGATAATGCTCAAGCGCCGACTGAAACACAAAACGTTCTCGTAACTTCTCCTTGCGGTTGCGGAGGATTTGTTCAAGTCAAAGTTGTTGGAGGCGCCACTGGAGACTACGCCGGTAATCACGGTGACTTGTCTCCAGGCTCGACCGGCTCGGAGGCCGACTATTACTACGGCGGCAACGGTACAGGCGTAATCATTTCTTCGCAAGCAAAACGCATTAGCGGCTCAAAATTGACATGGGTGGACCGAATTACATACGCACATCTTACCGATGGCTCCAGTAACACGGCACTTGCCGGTGAACTCCACGTGTCACCAGATAATCTTAACTCGATCCCCTACAATGGTCCGATCTACAACGGCGAAGACTTGGCAGCCTTTACACGCGTGGGTGGCCCAGGGGTTCCTATCCTGACTGGAACAAGTCAATCTGTGGGCTCAATTCTTGGATTTGGAAGCTGGCATCCGGGGACATGTAATTTTGTGTACGCAGACGGCAGCACAAAGGCAATTCAGAATGGAATTGATACCGTGACCCTTGGTCAAATCTGTCATCGAAGCGATGGCGGCGTGCAGAAGAACCAATAGTCAAACCAAAACGGTACTCAGGAACAGCTTGATGACTCCCCATTCTCAATGCAGCTTTGTGCGGCTCCGCATGTACGCTGCTATTTGTTTTGCGATCTCATTTTCAGTGTTGCTTGGGTGCAATTCAGATCAACTGCCGACCTATCCGGTCGACGGAAAGATTAGCTTTCAAGATGGCTCGTACCCGATGTTTGGCGACATCGAATTCTATAATGCAGAGCACCAAATCAACGCGCGCGGGAAAATCAATCGAGACGGTACGTTCACCGTTGGAACCTATGCCGATGATGACGGTGCCGTCGCGGGAACACATCAGGTAATCGTCTTGCAGGTGGTAGGCAGTTATCTGACAGAGAAATTAAGCGATGAGATCAAGCATGATCACGGTGAATTGGTAGCCAAGAAGTTTATCGACTACCGAACCTCTGGATTGGATTGCAAAATTATTGCCGGACCAAACCCTGTCGAGTTGATTGTGCGAAAGAATCCGCGTCAAACGGAAGACGGACTGCCGAAAAGGTAAAAAGCCAGATCGAGCGGAATTGCGCTACGAGTCGTTCAGGAAATGGTTGGTCGCTTGAGCGATCGCCTGAACGTGCTTCGATTCGAACAGCTCTAAGTGGCTGCCGGGGATTTGCGTTGTCTCGATCTCTGACGATACATCGCCCCAGCCCATTTGTTCATCGTACTTGTACTTGCCCGTATTGCCAGTTGCGATCACGATCTTCAACGCCGTTTGAATCGAAGGCGGCGTATAGCTCTCCTCCATTTTCATGTGTCGTTCCCGTGATTTCTTGTGACGCCAAAACATGCTGTCGATGGCCGCATCATCCTTCATCGCTGACACGCGATTCTCGATCTCAAACTTGGCCCGATCCTTGACGGATTCCGTGATGCGTTTGGTCAGGTTCAGTGTTTTACCGATCGAAGAAGTTTTGGCGTCCTGTTTTGCCCAAAATCCGCGCAGACGTTCCAACGCCGTGCTGTGTTCAACTTTGGCAGGGTTGGGAATGTCATAGATGATCAACTGTTCTACTTCATGGCCCGCGCTTTCCAGTTGAGCCGCCATTTCGACGGCAGCGACGCCTCCGAAAGAGTATCCAGCAAGCAGGAACGGACCGCGTTTTTGAAACTGGAGCAACGATTCAACGTATTGCTGTCCGACGGCCTCTACGGATTCGCCGACACGATGATCGGGATTGCTCAAGAATGGAGATTCAATCGCCCAAATTGAACGGGACGTTTTCAAGATCGTTGCAAATTCGCGGTAGAACATTACAGCTCCATCCGCACCATGGACCAGCATCAAAGGTGGAAGTTCTGGATCGCCCTCACGCAGACAAAGAAAGTGCTCTGGCGCAGGTCCGGTTGCGAAAATGGAACGCGCATTCGGTTGGAGCCCAGAACTGTTTCCGTCAATTGGTGTAGTTGATTCATCTAACGAAGCTTCCGCTTTTTCAACAAGCCCAAGCTTTTCGCACAATTGAACAACGGTTGGACTGGAAATTAGATGTGAGATAGGCACCAGCTTTTTGAAGGTCTGTTCGATCCGTCCAATTAGCCCGACGGCCAGCAAAGAATCTCCTCCAAGCTTGAAGTAGTCGTCGTTGATGCCAATTTCATCATTACCAAATTGGTCTCTCCAAATTTCCAACATCCGTTCAATAGGAGAGTTGTCATCGGTTGAGGCTGTTGAGGCTGTTGAGGAATCAGGCTGTTTTAGCACTACCTCGCGCCCGTCAAGAATTGCAGACTGTCGGCGGGGTTCAAACGGCTTCCTTGAAACGACCACGCGTTCGATTTCGGAATGTAGCGCAATGCGTTTCACGGCGCGAGCACCTTCTTCGGCGAACAGGGCGTTCTGGGCCAGTTCAACGGCAAGGGTTGATTGAGATCCTGCGGTGGTTTCCGTTCGAGCAGCCATTCCCACGTCTTCAAACGCCGGCCAGTTAATCGAAACGGTGCGCACACCCTCTGCGTTCAGACGGCCTGAGAGTCCATCGAGCACATTGTTGGCTGCACTGTAGTCGACTTGTCCGAACATCCCGAAGTCGGCGGATATCGACGAAAAGAAAACGGTTAGATTTGCCACGGGAAGCCCCGTCGCTTGCCGCCGAGTTTGCCAGTTTGCGATGTGGACCGCGGCAAGTGCTTTCGAAGCGAAGACTTCCTTCAACGCGGTTGGTTGCTTGGTAGCGATGATCCCGTCTCGTAAAACACCTGCGGTATGAAACAGGCCGTCTATTTTTCCATGACGTGCGACAACAGAATCGAGCGCTCCACTCAATTGGGCCTCAACACTACAGTCGGCAATGGTGATCTCTACGGTTCCGCCAGAAGATTCAATATTCCGAACACTCTCAATGCGGCTTTTAACTTTCGTGTCGGTCGCGTCGTTCCACTGATCTCGGTCAGGAAGTCCTGTCCTAGCCAACAGGACGAATTTGATTCCCGGATATTCTTTGGCCCAGCTGTTTGCCATAGCCAAAGCCAAATCGCCGAGTCCTCCGGTGATGACGTAGACGCCGCCCGATTTAAAAACGGGGTGTTGAGCGGGGGCGTCGTCAAGTGTTACGTTCTCAAACGCTAGTTCCCAAAAACGACCGTTGGCTACTGCAATCAATGGATAGTGACGGTTTTGTTGCAGTAGTTGCGAGTACTCCGGTAACTTCGTAAGCGCTTCGAGATGGTTGCCGACATCGACCACACAGGTAGTCAGCGCTGGAAACTCTTTTTGAATTACACTCATCGTGCCTACGAGGCTGTGGTGAACTTCGTTGATGGCAGTTTCGCAGAGCCCGCCGTCAGTGGTGCCTTGCGTAAGCACTTTCATTTGGATCGGTCGTTCGACGACCTGCTGGCCGAGCGCTTTGGCCAGCCAGATCAATGAAAAACAACTGCGATCGAGTGTTTTCCAAAATTGATCTGAATCCGTCGGCAATGCTGGGGACGGGGCTACCGACCATGCGTGGACGATGCCTTCGATCGAAACATCGGACGCAAGGATGCTGTCGATCAATG